>NZ_JAVRBS010000019.1:0-153571 GCF_034531155.1 Nostoc sp. ChiVER01
CTGCCAGTAACTATGATTTTACGCTTGCTCCTAGTGAGAAGTTTTTAGATGATAACTCTAGTCAAAACGCGGTTGTAGGCATCTGCACGGGAGTGGTGACAACGACTGCCAAAGTTAAAGTTACTGAATACATTTATTCCTAAAAATGAATACTACACAGCTATCAATAGCTGCTACATCAAGCCCCGTAATCACGGTAACTCTAGAATCAGTTGGTGTGTTTACTGGTATTTTAGTAAGTCTTTCTGTTTTGGGGACATTAGCAATCAAGCTTGTTAATAATTTGAATAACATTTCAACCTCAATCACTCAGATAAAAGAGGATTTGAAAGAACACGCTGATAATGCTGAAAAAATTAGAAGCTTAGAGCATAAACTTGATTTGCATGTTCAGGATTATATAAATAGGAAGGATACTATTACTTTGCTGATTGCTCAAGTCACACAAACTCTTGAGCATCGAACTAATCGGCTCTACACTTCTATGAAGGATATTGAAAATTTCTTGCAGATGCAGGGGACTTTTAAAATTCGTGAGTTTCAGGATCTGCGGAAGATGGAAGAGGAAGATCCTTTTAATAAGATTTAATTAGTAGCTGATTCACTTTTTAATTACAAATTCCCTACAAGCCAAGTTTGTAGGGGATTCAAAACAAATCCTTCAGTACTAAAATTAACTTACTGTTGCCGCAACTGGGTTAACCAACTCAGCTAATTTAGCTAGTTTGTCGTGTAATTGGGTTAATTCACCTTCATCAGCTTGAATTGTGTTGCTTGCTGTGGTTAATTGTGCTTGCAAGTCAGCAATTTGTTTGTCTCTATCGGCGATTTGCTGCTTGTAGCTTTTTTCTCTATCTGCTACCCCTTCAAAAAAATTTATGGCAGCATCAAGCCGTGAGTTAATTTCGGTAAAATCCATATCAGCCCTACTGTAAAGATTTACTCCACAGTTTTAACCGTTTTTTTTATTTACTGGGGATTCAAGGTAGCTTGTTTTACAGTTGATAAAGATATTTTACACTTTGACGATCCCGTGGAGACTTTTTGGAGTGTACAAAAATAGGTTGAAAAGATACTAGATATATATATGTCAACAATTCAGTAAAAAATATTTGCATTGTGTCAGATGATGATACAAAAAGTATTTTAAAAATATTAGGTGTTTAAAGCTGACATTAATATTAGCAATTTCCCAGTAGAATTTTAGAAATAGGGTGTTTTATAGTAAAAAAATTGATTGGGCATGGGATTAACTTTTTCCCTAGTCCCTAATTCTAGTTTCAAACAAAAAAGGGGAATTCCGCCTAAAGGACTCGAAGCCTGCGTAAATCAGTATTGCCCATGATCAGATGCAAATGCGTGTCTGGATCATTCATGGGTGTTGGACTCAATTCCCAATTGGCTAGAGTACGGCAGAGTTATGAACCCCAGCATTACAGATTCGGCGGTGAAGGCTGCGGTAGCAGCTGTTGCTTCAGAGTCAGCTTCAGCAGAAGAAAAAATCCAAATGCTGATTGAGATAGCACAGGGTTTTCAAAAAAAGCCTAAAGCTGCCCAAGACTTGCGAAATGCAGTTGGGTTATATTACCGGGCATATCAAATGTGTGGTGAGGAGTATCCCCTATTAAAAGCTAGGGCCCAAGTGGGGATGTCAGGGACATTACAGGCAATACCGGATGCTGATTACCAACTGTTGATGCAAGC
Source organism: Nostoc sp. ChiVER01 (assembly GCF_034531155.1). Taxonomy (NCBI): domain Bacteria; kingdom Bacillati; phylum Cyanobacteriota; class Cyanophyceae; order Nostocales; family Nostocaceae; genus Nostoc; species Nostoc sp. ChiVER01. Next base: position 1,705 of record NZ_JAVRBS010000019.1, read on the forward strand.
GAAAGTCGGTTATGAAGAGGCGTTACCGATTTTACAACAATTAGCTTCTCCAGAGGAAGTAGCAGAGACCCAGATGAATTTTGGGCTGGTGTTGCAGTCGCTTGTACCATTCAATTTGGCGCGGATAACCGACAGCATCCAGGCTTATCATGAGGCGTTGCGGGTGTTTACCTGGGAAGATTACCCCCAAGAATACGCGATTTTGTATAACAATATTGCGATCGCTTACCTTTCTATGCCCTTAGCATCGGAACGGGAATACTTGCGTCAAGGGTTAGCTGTGCAATCATTTGAGGTAGCACTAAAGCATATTAATTTGATTGATCATCCTAGAGAATATGCGATGTTGCAAAACAATTTAGGTAACGCTTTGCAATATTTAGTGAGTTCCCATCCTGTAGAGAATAATTTAAGAGCGATCGCAGCTTATGACGAAGCGTTAAAAGTGCGTAACGCCAAAGATACACCCGTAGAGTACGCTAACACAATTTCCAACAAAGCTAACGCCCTATTTAACTTACCAGACGATCCTGAAAAACCAGAAGCTGGTAATCCTCAAAATCTTTTGCAAGCGCGTATCTACTATCAAGATGCTTTAGAAATATTTACCAAATATCAACAAATTGCCCAAGCAGAGGTAGTAGCCCAAGCACTACAAGATGTAAAAGCAGAAATAGGGAATACAGAATAGGTTAGTTATTCTTTCTTCCTCATCTTCTTATTCCCCACTCCCTACTCCCTACTCCCCTAATTCCTATCAATCAGGACAAAACAACATGAGAGATATTTTTACCTACTCAAACGTGGTAGATTTTATCACAAGTTTAGCAGATGGTGAATTGAACATAGCAACAGAAGTTTCCTGGCTAATCATAGCAGTAGTCTTGTCTATGGTCGGCGGTGCAATTGGTGGAATGCTGTTAGCTGGTAAAGATATAGGCTATCAATTTTCAGCAATGCTTGGTGCATTATTGGCCCCTGCGGGCGTAATTCCTGCCATCCTTTTAGGGCTTGCTATTTTAAGTTTATTGACAACTTATTAGGAGAAAACATGTTAGAGATAGGGTGGCTTTCTGCCAAGTTATTTTTTAAAGGAAAGCTAATACGCGATCCAATGTATTTTGCCAAGCAAACTACTATTGGTATTGCTATAGGTTTCTTACTGCTAGTGTTACTTGCACAAGCTCCAATTCCTTTCTACTACCCAATAATCTTATCTAGCTTAGTGACAGGCATGATTATGCCATTTCTTCTTAAGGACTTCAAAATGAAGTGATTGGTCATTGATGAATAACCAATGACAAATGACAAATGACAAATGACCAATAACTAATGACAAACCTTGAAGAATTAATTCAGGAAATTAATCGTTTTGAGGCAATTATATCCGAGTGGGATGAAAGCCAACGGTGTGTAGCAGTAGGTCTAAAAAGAGCAATTGAAGCTTTGCATAAAGCTGCATTGACTAATTTGATTAAAAGCCTAAAAGAAGATTCAATGCCAGCTTTGCGTCATGCTGTTGCAGATGAATTAGTGTATGCAGTGCTACTATATCACGAGTTAGTAAAACCACCAAAACCATCATTAGCACAGCGAATTGAAACAGCCCTGGAAGAAGTTCGCCCAGGTTTAAAAAGCCATAATGGGGATGTAGAATTAGTGGCAATTAAGTCACCAGATACAGTAGAAGTTAGATTAATCGGAACTTGCAGCAGTTGCCCGACTTCTACTTTGACTTTATCTCAAGGAGTAGAACAGGCAATAAAAAACCATTGTCCTGAAATTACTAAAGTTGTTGCAGTCAATAATAGCCCTGCTGTTAAGAACGCGAATTCTAGTTTAATCAGTCCATTCTCTTCAAAAATAACTTGTACTTGGATCAAAGTAGCAACTATTGATGAAGTTCCTGAGTTTAGCGTAATTGCAGTACAACTTGCTGGTACTTCACTAATTTTACATCGTCAAGGCGTTACAGTTAAATCTTACCGTAATGCTTGTACCCATCTAGGATCTCCCTTAGAAAAAGGTAAAGTTGAAAATGGTATTATTACCTGTCCTGCCCACGGATTCCAGTACAAATTGGAGACAGGTAAATGCTTAACCGTTCCTGATGTTTCGCTTCAGTCGTATCCAGTCAAGGTTAAAGACGATAAGGTTTTTGTGAAACTACAAAAATGATCATGCGAAAATAAGATTTCAGCAAATACACTTGGCAATTAGTCAATCACAGCTAATTTGCTTTTTCATTTCAGTAGTTCGCGCATTCGTTTTAGTGTTTTGTGCAAGCAAAATGTCCGAACGCTTTCTCAATATCCTTAAATTCATTCTCATTTGTGTAATTCAGGTATTGATTTTAGTGTTTTGAGAAAGTAATATGCCTTTTTACTTTCTCAAAAGGTCATTTGACTTATTCAAACCCCAGTTTGCTTATTCATTTTAGTGTTTTCCGCAAGCAAAATAAGCTTTTACTTATTCAAACTCCAGTTTGCTTACTCATTTTGGTGTTTTCCGCAAGCAAAAGGTGATTTGACTTACTCATTTTAGTGTTTTCCGCAAGTAATATAAGCTTTTACTTTCTCAAACTCCAGTTTGCTTTCTCATTTCAGTAAATCGCGCAATCATGCCAAAGATTCACTATGTAGCAAAAATTACTAAAAGGTTGTTTTAAAAGTGTTTCAAGCAACGCCAGTCAGGTAACTAAAAAATCTGATTAGGCAATAAAATCGCAATTGCACTTAAATTTACTCGTTGAGGTGGTAGCTTTTCTTTTCCCCAATCAAGCAAATTTCTGACTCATACTCTTGACAAAATCTTTAAGAGAGCGAATGAAACAGCCCTGGAAGAGAATAATCAAATAATTGCAGAAGTGATGTCTACGACAAGCCGCTAAGAGCGTCTACGCTCAACGAATCCAGCAAGAGAAGAATAATCAGGTTAATAGTGCTGACGAGGGCAAAGCCCTCTAGACTATATTTGGTTTTGTTGATATCTAGCCAGTTGCAGAGCGGGAACTGAACTCTGATAAGTGCTGTATCAATTATGTAGAGCGTTTCTACAGCACTCACTTGACAACTGGCATAGCTGGGACAGCAGAAGCGGAAAGTTTTACCTTATCCCTCGTACAACTTCTTTACTGTCCCGTCGTGTTGATATCTCCATTTAAACTGCAACTCGAAGTTATGAAATGCCAAATTGCCAAAACAGCTTAGGGCGGGTATCTCATCCCCATATTCTTTTCGTGGAACAGCTAATCTTCGCCCAAGATTTCCCACTACACGCCACTCATCACTCCAATAGCCTCTTATCCCATCTTTGACTAATGCTGTGATACCTGAAGTTACAGAGGTGTCCCAGAAGGCTGTTGCACTCTAGTGTTAACAGTTTTTGGTTCTACAAAAGCTTCCCGGCCTGTAATTAATCTAGAGCGACGATTACGAGTGATATAATTCCACGCCCACTGAAATACTACTAGTAATTTAGTGTCAAACTCAATTAAGAAGTAGATGTGAACTAGTAGCCAAAATGCCCAAGCAATGAAACCTGTGAGTTTGATTAAGCTTAAATCTACAACAGCTAAATTTTGCCCAATCATTGCCAAACTACCCACATCGTTGTAACGAAATTGTGGCAAAGTCTTACCTTGAAGCCGTCGTTGAATTAGTTTACCTACATACTCTCCTTGTTGTTTAGCTACGGGTGCAACACCAGGTAAAGGTTTAGCATCTTGATGGGAGAAGTTGGCTAAATCTCCAATTACGAAAATGTTGTTATAACCCTCGATAGACAAGTCAGGTTCTACAACTACACGCCCAGAGTAATCGCGCTCTACACCTGTAGTTTCTGCTAAGACTTTCCCCATTGGGGAACCTTGAACACCTGCTGCCCACAATATAGTTTTTGAGGCAATTTCTGTAAATTTATTGTCTTGCTTGAAAGTAACAATATCACCTTCAATATTTGTCACCCTGGTGTGAGTGTGGAGTTCTACACCCAACTTTTGCAAAGATACTGCTGCTGATGCCGATAACTCTGGCACCATGTGTGGAAGGATGCGAGGGCCACCTTGTAATAGTAAAATTTTTGTTTCTGAGGTGTCGATGCTGCGGAAATCTTCTTTGAGAGTTTTGTATGCTAATTCTGCGATCGCACCTGCTAATTCTACCCCAGTCGGGCCACCCCCCACAATCACAAAACTCAACCAAGCCCGGCGTTTTTCAGGATCAGTTTCTTTTTCTGCTGCTTCAAATGCGCCAAATATCCGGCGACGCATTTCTATGGCATCTTCTACAGTTTTCAAGCCAGGAGCAACTTTTTCCCAGTTATCTTTACCGAAGTAGGAATGGTTCGCACCTGTAGCAATAATTAATGTATCATAAGGTACTACTTTATCACCCAAAATAACTTGTTGGGCTTTTGGATCAATTTCACTTACTTCTCCCAACAACACCTTTGTATTTTTGCTTTTCTTAAATACAGATCGCAATGGTGCAGAAATATCAGAAGGTGATAGCGTACCTGTGGCAACTTGATATAAAAGCGGCTGAAATAGGTGAAAGTTACGTTTATCAATGAGAGTAACATTTACATTCGCTGCATTCAAAGCCTTTGCTGCATACAATCCACCAAAACCACCACCAACGATAACAACCTGATGTGGTGCATTCTTCTCTAGTGAGACTGCCATAATAAATATTTCCTTGTGTTAAGAAGCTGTAACTATTCTTAACAAAGATGTAACAGCATTATGATAGAGGTTGCTGTTTATTTAGAACAATTGAAAAAATACTAAAAGTAGCCAAAGTTAGTTCTTATCCTTCAGTTCCGGGTTGGCTTCAGCAAAGAATTGGCAAAGTGTGCCAATTTGATAGGTACTTTTGTCCATTCTATAATTTCCTGCCCAAGGAAAAGGAAACATCCCACTTTTTTACATATCATTGCAAGCAAAACGAAGTAAAGCGTTCCTCATCTCTACGAGACGCACTCGCGATCGCAATGATAGTTATTCTCTTATTGAAAAATAAAAACTGGGATGCACCTCCAAAACCCCTGTTATTTTACTCGAATGATTCAGTAATCAAATCGGATTTCTATCTGTGCAAAAGTAAAATGCTTTCCTTCAACACATCTATATAATAAGATATTCACTATGAGCCATAACTATATTTTGAAACGTATATATACATACAGACAGGAAATCCTAAAATAAAATAAAGAAATCTGTCTTTCGCCTAAGAAAATAATAGGATACTAATAGTAGTAGCATATACAGAAAATCAATTTGTAGCCTCATCAAACTCATGTTTGAGTGCATCTGAGTACAGCTTAATATATTGCAAAATATCTTGACTAAATCTTAGCAAAAGCTTGCAGGTAAAGTTTCCTGTAGCAACGATAGAAATTCTTAACCCCTGCCCCAAAAATACTAGTACCCCCATCGTTAAACACTAGCACCCGTACCCCAAGATAAATTTTAAGTTTATCTTGGGGTACGAGTTTCAGGGTTTGAGTACAACCTTAATCAATCCAATAAATCCAATCAGTATTGAGTTTTGTATCGAGTTGGAAGTCATCTGATATAAGCATAAAAATAGCAGATGGCTCATTTACCAGATAGACATTACCGATGCAACAGTCTTTAGACAGTATTAGCGATTGCCAGACTACCAAAACGCAGGATTCTGCCCATACATCCATGCTGAAAAATTTTCTCTCTGGCATTTTTCTTGAGCCATTATTGAGTGATTTTCGCATTATTTTTGAGCGCGATCCAGCAGCACGTAATTGGCTAGAAGTGGTGTTTTGCTACCCTGGATTGTACGCTCTATGTTTGCATCGTCTTGCTCACTGGTTACATTGTCGAGGTGTGAGTTTTATCCCCCGCTTAATTTCTCATTTGGGGCGATTTTTAACAGGAATTGAAATTCACCCAGGTGCAGAAATTGGTCAGGGCGTGTTTATCGACCACGGAATGGGTGTTGTGATTGGTGAAACTGCGATCGTCGGCGACTACACACTAATTTATCAGGGCGTCACCCTTGGCGGAACTGGTAAAGAAACTGGTAAGCGTCATCCCACAGTTGGTAAAAATGCAGTCATCGGTGCGGGTGCGAAAGTCTTGGGTAATCTGCAAATTGGCGATCGCGTCCGTATTGGCGCAGGTTCCATTGTCTTGCAAAATGTCCCCAGCGATCGCACTGTGGTGGGAGTTCCCGGTCGAATTATTTCTCGAAATGAAAACGCCAGCCTTTCTCCTTTAGAACATGGAAAGCTACCCGATGTGGAAGCAACCGTGATTCGTTCTTTGCTCTCGCGCATTGAAGAACTCGAAAAACAACTGCAAACTTTAAAAGTCAAGAGTCATTAGTCATTGGTCGCAAAGGACAAATGACAACTGACAAATGACATAGACGCGTCTGCGGCTTCCCGCAGGGTAGGACAAAGGACAAATGACAAATCACACTTTAGGCGATCAAGTTTTGCAGATTCCTTTGAGCGATCGCTGGCGAATCTACCACCGTTTGCAAGAGTTAAAAATTCAGAGTTCCTGTCCCCCTGATGGTTCTTTACGAGTGCAAGTGAACAATTTGCTCGAAGCGATCTTAATTCGCAGTACAGTTATGCAATTTCTTGCTTCTCGTCACGAATTATTAGAGTGGCTAGAGCGTTGCTGGCATTACAGTGATGAGTCCTAAGTACAAATGAAAAGTTTTTCATTTGTACTCTCCACTCCCCACTCCCCTCTTTGTTATAGATGCACAAAGCTCGAATAGCTTTAGAAGTTGAAGCTACTGTACGTTAACAGAATTTGTTGCAGACTGAGGGAGATTAACCGAGTTTTAGATTTTATCCAGTCTTATAAATCTGAAATTTTCCTGACATCTAGCGACAATTCCAAAGGTGAAATTAGCAAACAAGACTGGGAATTTATGATTTTTAATTCTTTTCCAAATTAAGAAATTGAAAGTTCAATCAATTATGGCGACTCGTAACAGAGATATAAAACTTCTGAATTTCTTGCACAACGAACTTGAACTTTCAAATGCTGATATTGCTGTAGCTCTGCGACACCGTGAATTAGAAAATGGGCCACTACCGATGCTCCTCTGGCAGTATGGTTTAGTTGACTTGGAGCAGTTAGGAAAGATTTTTGACTGGCTAGCAGAACAAAGTTAGCTTATTTGAACCCTTTAGCTTTTCCTTCCCATTACCTGCCGGAATTACACACCAATGTGCTAAAAAAAACTGAGGTTACTAAGATGATTACATCCTTAATTGCTGGATTCTGTGTTTTACTTTGTTCAGGATTTGCTAATAGCTATATCAGTTCATTGCTAATCGAAGAAATTACAACTGACATCGGTAAAAACGATTAGTAAATTATACATGCTTTTAGTTCCCTGCCATACAGATGTGATGCTGATAATCGGTCAATAATTAAGGATCATGTATCCTACATTATGAATTGTGATATTTTTAGCATTTGCCATCGCTGGGAATTGTAGAGAGAAAGGTTATTAAGAATACTTCCAAGAGAGGGATATTTGCAATGAATCAAATCATAATTAATGACACAACATTACGTGATGGCGAACAAGCAGCAGGTGTTGCTTTCACCCTAGAAGAAAAAGTTGCGATCGCTAAATTTCTTGATGCCATTGGTATACCTGAATTAGAAGTCGGTATACCAGCAATGGGTGACGAAGAAACACGAGCGATCGCCGCAATTTCTGACTTGGGTTTACAAGCAAAACTCTTGGGCTGGAACCGCGCTGTTATCTCAGATATTAAGGCTTCTATCGCTTGTGGTCTGAGCCGAGTGCATATTGCCATTCCCGTCTCTGGTATCCAAATCGCCGCCAAATTCCACGGTCAATGGCGAGTAAGTTTGCAAAAACTCAAAGACTGTATTAGCTTCGCTGTCGATCAAGGTCTTTGGGTAGCAGTCGGCGGAGAAGATTCTTCCAGAGCTGATGAGAACTTTCTCTTAGATGTAGCGCTTTATGCCCAAGAATGGGGTGCATCCCGGTTCCGCTTCTGCGACACCGTAGGAGTTCTTGACCCTTTCAGCACCTACACCAAGGTCAAACGGTTAGTTTCAGCTTTGATGATTCCCCTAGAAATCCACACCCACAATGATTTTGGTCTGGCAACAGCTAACGCCCTTGCGGGTATCAAAGCCGGAGCTTTATCAGTGAATACCACAGTTAACGGATTGGGTGAAAGGGCGGGAAATGCAGCTTTAGAAGAAGTTGTCATGGCAATCAAACGCATCTACGGCGTTGATTTGGGCATTGACACTCCCAACTTGCTGGAACTGTCTCAACTAGTTGCAGCTGCATCAGGTGCAAGTGTACCACCCTGGAAAGCGATCGTTGGCGAAAATACCTTTGCTCACGAATCAGGCATCCATGCTCACGGAGTAATGCAAAATCCCATCACTTACGAACCATTTGCTCCCGAAGAAGTAGGTTGGGAACGACGTTTAGTAGTAGGTAAACATTCTGGACGGCATTTGGTTGCAAACTTGCTACAACAGCATGGAATTTTCTTGAACTCCCAAGAAACTCAGACTGTTTTAGATGCAGTACGCCATCAATCGGTACAGAAAAAACGCAGTTTGACGACAGAAGAACTATTGAATTTGGTCAGAGAACAGAGGTACTCTCATGCAACGTGATGAATTAGAGCTAAACTTGCCACCTGCTTTTGAAATTGGTGAAAAAGTCAGAGTTCGGAAACTGCTTAAGAACGATGGTACTTTTCCTGGTAAAGAAGTTGGGCAAGTTTTAGTGAACAAAGGAGATATCGGCTACATAGCGAGTATAGGCACATATTTGCAGACTTCCTATATATATGCTGTGCATTTCTTAGAAACAGGGTTCGTCGTCGGCTGTAAGAAAAAAGAACTAGAATCTGTTGAGGAATCTCATGAAAGTAATGCTACGGATGAATGATGCCGGCACTTTAGTAGTTTACGTTGCTAAAAAAGACCTTGAAGAAGAAGTCGTCAAACAAACCGATGGAAATGATGGCAAAGTTCTCACCCTAGCAAATGGTTGGGAATTAGAATTTCGGGAATTGCCAGATACAGCAAATTTACCTCAAACTGTAGAAGCTAAACGCCTCGCGTAAAAATAGTTAGGAGTTAAGAGTTATGAGTTACAATTTTTAACTCCTAATTCTTCACTCCTAACTCCTCACTTTTAACTCCTCATTCCTCACTCTTAACTTTTTATCAATCATGGGTGACAAGTATTTGACGTTATCAAAATTGAACCTTGAGGGACAGTTACTAGGTTTTGTTGGTGGTGAACCAGGAAAATATAAATATTTGCAATTGGCGGTTCCATCTGGAAATGTGGAAATTAAATTACCTAAAGAGTTACGTCGGTTACTAAGTTCATCCTTAGTTCCTGGCCAGCAAGTTCGCGTTTGTGGTCATAGTGAGGTAGACTCACGCACAAGTAAAATAAAAATTAAAGCCTATCGGGTGACGCCAATTGATGGGTGTCCAAAGCAAGATTTACCACCTCAAACCAAAGCGAGGATTATGGTATGTCAAAAGGGCGGTTGCCTAAAACGTGGTGGTAAAGGGCTATTATCAGATTTAGAAAAAACTTTGTGCGATCGCGGTTTGTTAGACAAAGTTACCATTGAACATACTAGTTGCCAAAAATGCTGTAGTAGCGCCCCCAACTGTGTTTTACACCTTGGTAAAAAGAAATACAAGAATATTCATCCTGAAGCGATCGCAACTTTGCTAGAAAGTCATTTAACAGAGTAATAATCTTCTCTAGCTATTCTTAAAATAATACATAAATTTGTAGGGGTAAAAATTTTACCCCTATTTTTCTTGGTATCGTATAGCACTCTTGTCAAACTGCGAGCGGCTAAGTTATAACTGCTGCAACGTTAGTAATACCGCATACAAACGGAACTTCTAACAATTTTCTGTAGTCTTGTTCAAGCTGGATTACAATTCTAGCTATTGTGTATACATTTTCTGCAAATACCTTAAATAGCTAAAAATCAATGTCCTTGTTTAGCAACTTACTGAACCTACATTCAGGAAGCAAGCCGCTTGAAGATTTTTTTACTGAGATTGTTGCTTATTTTCTGTCTCTGAATAATGATATTTTACTTAGTTGGCTAAAACATCACTCAATCATTAGTGATGATAATTATTCCAGCATCAAGATTTCAACTCAACAAGAACACAAAAAACTTGAAAGGCATACTGAAGATAGTAGATTGGACATTGTAGTTGAACTATCAGATGGTTTAAATACAGATGTAATATTTATTGAATCAAAAGTTGGTTCTCGTGATGATAAAAACGCATTAGAAAAATATGCTGAAATTTTGAGTAATTTACCAAATGTTAGACATCGAATTTTAGTCTACATCACTCGTGATTATGATCAAAAAAAAGAAATTAAAACTCCAGCATTTAATTTAGAGCCAAAAGTAAGTTTTTTTCAATTGAGGTGGCATCAATTTCATGCCTACTTACAACAATACTCGACTGATATCTTAGCCCAAGAAATATTAATTTTTATGAGGAGAAATGGAATGTCTACCACTAATCAATTTTCATCAGTTGATTTATTGACAATGGTGAATTACAACAAAACTCTCAATCTCATGGAATCAACTCTCAATGATGAAGTACAGCAGGAATTCAAGCTAGCTTTTGGAGGTGTTATCAATGGCGCGGCAAGTAGAACTCAATGGAAATGGGACGAGAGATATATTATCTACACTCACCTTTCTCCCTTAAAATGGGACTTCTTTTGTGGTGTTGGATACTTCGGTTTAAATCCAAGTAATTTAACTGATTATCCATATTTAGGTATATTTTTGCAGGTTTCTCATAAGTTTACACAACGCCCAAAGATTATTGAATCAATGCAGAAAGTAATTAACGATAAGCCTAATATATGGATTCCTGTTAATTTAACAATTTTGCCAGCATGGTCAGCTATTTTTTATCAAAAAAGCTTAAAAGAGTTTTTATCTGAAAAAGACCAGTTATCTGCTATTAAATTATTTTTCCAAGAGTCGATAAAAGAATTAAAAACGGTTCAAGAACAATATTTTGATTTTCCTTGGAAGGGTGTGAGTATAGAAGCTGATAAAGAAGACCTAGACACCTCACAATCTCCCATCACATAACTATGAATTTATCCAAGGTATTTTCAGGTTGACGTACCAAGGTCGATTAAACTAAATCCCCTTTGATAAACTAAACCAAGGCACAGTAAAGTTTCCAGAAAGAAGAGTGAGAAATTCTCAGAACATTTTGTAAAAATATTTGTTCACGAACCGATAATATAATCTCTACTTTTGCATTAGTTACCTGAGCAAACTCTATGTTTGTCGTTTCTTCGACTTCAGGGAGTAAATGTGTAACACCAAATAGTTTTCCCAAAGGAGATGTTTTTAGAAAAGCTTGCCGTTGGGCGTGAGTCATCATCTCACTTGAGCCTACTCTTATTTCATCACTGCTCATATAGTTTTGCTTCTCCCCATTGACTTTCGTGTAGCTGACAGAATTTTGCTGCTGCTGTTCGTGAAAATCTGAAGCCATATAAATCTTCTCTAGGAGTGCTACGTGCCAAGCCAAGATATTCCATCTGTACTTTATCTCTATATTATGACACAGCTGTATCTAGAGCTTCCAGAATAACTAGCGGCTCGTCTGCTTGTGTTTGACAAAATTCCAGACCTACCTTGGTTGCATACCAGATTAACCATTTGCCGATTGGTTCAATTAATCGTTCAGCTACATCTCCTCGACTTGTAGGATGGGCTTCTATATGTTCTATTTCTAGAAAACGAGGATATCCAGGATAGGGATAAAGACCATATTGTACTAATCCCCAAACTTTGCCCTTATAAACGAGTTTGACTATATTTTGGCACTCAAAACTAGTATTTTTCCAGAAGTTTAACCAGCTACAGAACCAATCGTTTGGCATATCGTTTTCTCTAGCTGGGGAAAGAAAAGCTATTTCTTCAACCGTCGATTGAATTCGGACTTTTACCTGATAGGAATCAATAATGGTCAATTAAGTTTTACAACCTTTTAGTAGGAATTTTGCATATTCAAAGATTCTAAAGCACATACTAAATAATATAAAACAATGAGCATATAAGTTTCATATTTTTCAAATCAATCCTTCCAATGCGTGTTGCAAATCATTGGTCACATCAGCAACCGCTTGTCTAGCACCCAATCGATTTTCCTTATACACTGGGTAATGCTCAGAAATAGATATAGGCTCACCCACAGTAATTTTGACTTTTTGCTTACCCAATTGTGGACGCTGTATACCTTTAACGCCTTTGATTTTAGCAATCATTTGCCATAAAATTAAAGTGGTCTCAGCAAACCTTTCTACTGTCGGTTTCTCACGAATATAATTACCAGAAACAGCTACAAAACTTTCTACTAAACGCATGTGCCACATCCGCGCATTCGATTCTTCAGCAACGCGATCGCCTAAAGCTCTTTCAACAGCAGATATTCCTTTTACATCCTTAAAATCTTCTCTAAATATATAATTCCACCCAGCTTGTTCTACGCGCCGACATCGTTCACTCAAAGTACCTTTTGATTGCAAATAAAAATATTGTTCTGATATTAGTAACGCCGCATTCAATAAAGCTTGCAAACGAACTGCTAACGCTTCATTTCTATCTTCAATTTCTTCTACTACTGTTTTGATATCTGCCAGCTTTAGATGATAAAAGCGCGTGTAAAATTTTTCCATTAATGAAAGTAAATGTTCTGCCAAAATTAATAACCGAGGATAAAGCAACTCTATAGAAGCATTTTCTGCTTCATTCACAGGTAAACCACTAGCCGCTTCCATTTCACTTAAAAGATTAGCGATCGCACCCCAAGGAGCATCAACGTAACTATATTTAATTCCAACTGGTACAATTAGAACCTGTTGGTCGCGTCCAGCTTTGTGCAAATCTTCAGCACACCAAAAGCCTAATTGGGCGATACCAGGTTCCAGGGGGCTAATATTCTCTGATAAACCATTGGTTGCACCCTCTGGCGCAGCCGCCATCGGAAATTTACCATTGGCGAACAAGTCACGCGCCGAACGTAACCCCGTCCAATCAGCCTTACCTCGCTGAATCGGAGTCCCACCTAAACGAGAAGCAATCCAGCCGACGTAGGAACCTGCCCATAGAGGAATGCCGCGATCATACATAAAATGAGCGTGAATGGGAAGTTGTAGCGCTGTACCTTGCGATCGTGCTACCTTTGGCACGAGTTGAGACAGCAAGTAGGTCAAACAAAACGGATCGTCTGTTTTAGGATGGCGAAATGCCAGCATAAAACGGATCTTACCCTCCTGAAACTGGCGATAGAGATCCACCAGCACCTCTACGTTGTCTGCTTCAATTTGGGTAATAGGTGTTTGCCAGTTTATCCAACTGGGTAACAACAGATGGACAAATCGTAGAACCAAGGGGTTAAACGCTGGAGGAATAAATTCTAAGGGTGGTTGTGCTTGATAAATTACATTTGCCAAGGTAGTTTTCTCCTAAAGATGCCGCGATTTCTAATCGCCTAGTAGTTATTTATTGTTGTAACGGAATATCATCGCCATTGGGAAGCCGAAAATATTATTAATCAAGTTTTCTGCTTACAGTATATTTACGGTTTGCAAAGTATATTTTTTTAAAAATAATCTAAAGATAGTAGCTTTGACAACTCTTAAATTAAGAGTTGTCAGGGAAGCTTGATGAAAATTCCTCATGCCTAATTGGGTATATCTATGTCAGATTCTCAAACAATTGCTGCATTGTCTTTAAGGGATTGTTGTGAAGATAGAGAGAAAGCTTTTTGGCAGCTATGGGAGCAGTATCAAAATTATCTTGCTCGATGTTGTTTAAAGTGGATGGGCAATCCTACTGATGCAGAAGATGCCCTGAGTCAGGCGATGCTCAAAGCCTGGAAAAAAATACGTAATTGTACAGTTGAGATTAAAAACATTAAGAGTTGGTTAACGCAATTAACTCATAATCTCTGCATGGATATCCATAGAGAATGTCATCGGGGTGTAAGGCAGGTTGAGAGTTTGGAATTTCACGAGGAATTAGTTAGCAAAGAAGAAACACCAGTTCTTGCTGCGTAGCAACAAGAACTGGAAAAATTTTTTTGTCTTGCTATTGATAAGTTACCCCCTAAACTGCGAGAAACTTTTATTCTGCACTTTGAGGAAGAACTTTCATATAAAGAAATTGCCGAAAAACTAAATATTTCTTACGATAATGTCCGCAAGCGCGTTTCCCAAGCACGGGGAATTTTGCGAAAGCAATTTAATCAAGATTTTGTTGGCGAGGATAGGAAGCCTAATGTAGAGATATTTCATGAAACGTCTTTACACTCCACTATTGTTTCCCAAACACTGGAAGAATTTGATGGGGTAGATTTGGAGACAAATCAAAATGTGTATGTGCATCGATTTGTTGTTGATGAAGAACCCCAAGTAGCAATGCTATCTATTCCAGAGATAAAGGCTGTGGTGGTGGATGCTCAATCTGATGGGGAGAAAATAGAAGAAATTCAAGATATTGGTCAGAGTATATTTGAGAAGTTAAATTTTATTTTGCCCTGGCGATTAGAAATCGCGGCGACACACAAAACCTGCCTGCCAGGTTATTTGAATGAAGCACACCTACACAGATTTATAGAGTATTTTCTGCTGCGATGGAAAATGTGGACAGATAGTGGAGGTTGGGTAATAGTTGCAAATATTAATCATAGGATAGACTCCAGCTAAATTATACCACCAAATAATTAGGCAAGAGGTCTATTTTTGCATTTGAGAATGCAACATTTCTGCGCCCTTTCAGTTAAGGAATAATTTAATGATGATTCACCGTCTTGCTGTAGTTAGCGCTTTAGCTATTCTCAGTGCTGTAGCATTCCCGTCTAAATCTGAAGCCCAAGCAACTCAAGATGTTAACTTCAACGGTACTATTGCAGAAAGTTTTACCTTTGATATTGGGTCGGTTAATAATCCTACCCCATCAGCAGGTTTTAGCGGTAATTCTTTTGAAGGTAGCGCAGATGTCAATATATCCTGTGCTACTAGTGCTTTCATAAGTGTGTCTGCTCCCAAACGGATAGCTGCGCCTTCTGCCTTCAATGATGCTTTTCGGAAAGCTCGTGTTCGCTTCGGAAACAGCAGTACATCCACTGGTGTTGGTAGTGCTGATGGTTTTCCTCTTTGGAGCGACTCAGACTCTGCTCCTTTAGCTATTAGTAGTTGTACAGGCAATCCTTTGGTTGTCGAAATGATTGCTGGTAGTACCGATGCAGGAAGTGCTCCTGTTGGAAGCTACATATATACAGTAACCCTGACAGCTACTCCTCAGTAGAGATTAAAAGTTAACTTAAATTGAATAATTCACAATTTAAGTTCAAGAAACGTCTAACTAATAGAGGCATTTAAACAAGGGTTTGGAATCATTAATCAATTAAGATTACACCCCTAGTTTCTGAAGATGTCTAGCTCATCAAAAATTTGTTGTCAGGAGTTTCAAAAACATGATCCGTCGTCTTGCATTAGTTAGTAGTCTAGCTGTTCTCAGTGCTGTAGCCTTTGCCCCCAAAGCCGGAGCAGTACCAGCAACTCAGGATGTTACTTTCAATGGTACTGTTGTAGGGGTTTGCACCTTTACTGGTACTACTGCCGGTGCTTTGGTAAATCAGAACAATAACGCCTGGGTTGAAGCCTCTACTGGTAGTACTATTGGCAATATCGGTACAGCAGCTCAAACAACTGTAAACTGTACTTCTGGTGGTCAGTTGGCTGTTTCTGCTCCTGTTAAAGTAGCAGCACCTGCTAACTTTACGGATACTATCAAACAGGCAGTTGTTTACGATGGAACCAACTTTTCTTCATCTACCGGTACTGCTTTTGATACCGCTGGCTGGGCTAAACCGACTACTGCTTTAACTATTCCTGCTAACACAAACCGTACTTTGAACGTTGCTGCGATTATTGGTGTGAACAATGTTAGTAGCGGAGTACCTGTTGGAACTTATAACTATAAAGTTACTCTCACTGCTACTCCTAACTAAGAAGCGAGTCAATAAAAAGCCTGATTCCTGAATAAAAACAGGCTTTTCAAAGACTGGATTTAGTCATTTTGTTTTTGCAAGGATTGGATGCCCTACTTTCTAGCTCCGATCCTTTTCCCATTATAGCAAATTCCAAAAAACAAAAATTCAATATTCATAAAATAGGTAAGATGCGTCAGAAAACCAGACAACGGACGTACTTTCAAGAATTTAGGTCTGACGCACCTTACAAATTGGATATTTTTTTAATTGGAAGTCCCATACTTCACATTATTGTATTAGATCCAAATCAAATATGAAATTTCCTCCCAGAAGATTTATGATCTCCCGCGTGAGCGGTATTTTGCTCACTAGCTTTTTATCATGGGAAACTGCTGTTAGAGCCGACATTGCTATCTCCCCACTGGTAATCGAAACCGAAGTTAAACGAGGACAAGCACAAGGAACAATTACGGTTACAAATGGAGATGCTAAAGAATTTCGTGCTCGTGTTTATAGTCTACCCTTTACCTATGATGTAGAAGATGGATTTAAACTTTTAGATTCCAGTCCTCTAGATTTGACTCCCTATCTGCAATTTTCACCGCGAGAACTGCAAGTTCCCAGTACAGATAATCGTCGCATCCGCTTTATTGTACGCTTTCCTCCTAGTTTACCCGATGGTGAATATCGGGCGATGTTGTTCACAGAAAATTTAGAAGCGACAATTCAGGAAGAACCAGGTAAAACCAGTGGTGTCATCTTCAAAACAGCAATTGTTCCTAGAGTAGGAGTTGCTGTTTATGTCCGTAAGGGTAATATATCTCATAATTTGAGTGTGGTTAATGCTAGATTTAATCCGAATTCTAAGCAACTTCAAGTATTGGTTAAAAATACTGGTAAAGCCACTGCAATTATTCAGGGTGAATGGACTATTAAAAAGGAAGAACGAGTTATTTTTAATGGACGAGGTATGGATACAACAGTGATTGCAGAAGGGCAAAGATATCTGGCTGTTGATTATTCTACCTCTGGGAGTAAAACTCAGTTGGAACCAGGAGAATATCAATTGTCTGGAAATTTGGGATGGGGTGTAAATAGAACTAATAAAATTCCATTTAGTGTCAAGTTCGCTATTCCCTAAAAAATTATTTATAAAGGTAGCTGAAATCACGTTCATACAGATAAAACCTTAACTCATCGTTATTCCGCTCAGGCGGAGTTTGTTTGTTTAGCCCCAAATTTATATTCTAAGTGGAGGTTTGACCAACTAAAACTAAAGGTCATGAAAAGTGTATTTTAATATAAACATGTATCTGCAAAGAATTTGCTTTTTGTATATATTTTGCTTTAACTTAATTAGTGATAATAGCTTAATTCTAGCAGCAACAGCACCAATTAATCAAACTCCTTTAATTAAGGAAAATCCCCAAAAGCAAATATTTATTAAAAAAACAATCGAAAATATTTCACAACTAGAATCTGTTGGAGATGAAAAATTACCAAATTTTTTAACTCCAACAAATTCAACTCTTTTAAAAGATGATAATTTAACAACCTTTATTACTGGCTTAAATATTGGAACACGTAATGTAAGTTCTGGGGTTTTAGTACGGGGTAAAGTTACAGATAAAGAAGCGATTAATTTTGAAAACTGGTTAATTCCTTATGATGCTTTTCTGCAAGCATTAAAGTTTACCTCTAAAGTTATATCTGATAATGAAGTGGAGTTGCGATCGCCTTTCAAAATTATTCGTCTCAACATCAATAAACTGCATAGTGATCCAGAATTAGGATTAGTGGTTTCCATTAAAGAAATTAAAGATATTTTCGCCATTGAATCTAAATTTGATTGGCGTGAATATACTATTGTTTTTGATGTGCCTGAAGTAAAACCTACCAATAGTAATGAGCCAGAAAAAAGACCTGTTATTTTAACAGGATTACCAAGAATTTCTGCTCCAAATATAACATTGACTATGGTGGAACAGAGGGGTAATCTGAGTGGTACAAACACTTCAGAGTTCCAGAATCAAGGTACTTTATCAGCAGTTGGCACAATATTTGATAGTAGTTGGTTTTTGCGTGTCAATCAATCCGAAATAACAGATCGCAAAACTTGGCAATTATCAGAGCTACAAATTCTTAAACAAACAGATTATAGGGATTATTATTTAGGTTCACAACCAACTTTTTGGCGTAGTCAAAGTAGGGGTGATTTTTGGGGATTTACTACTATTCAAAGACAAGGGTTTTCTCCCTTTCCTACCTATGGAAGTGGTGGTGCAAATCCTAGTCAAAGGTTACAACCAGAGCGTGTTAATGGAACGGTGACAGGTCGTGCTGAACCAGGAACTTTAGCACGCCTTGTGAACAATATCTATAGTACAGAAGTAATTGCTGAACAGTTAGTTGGTGGCTCAAGAACTTACCGTTTTGATAATATTCCTGTAGGGAGGCAAATAGGCACAAACTATAAAGTTTTACTTTATCCTGGTGGTGTTCTGACTGCTCAACCCCAAATTCAAGATGCTCGTTTTAATTTGTTGCCTGAACAACTATCAGTGGGAACATCAACATTAATTGTTTCTGGAGGATGGAAACGACGTTTAAATAATAATGAGTTTTTAGGAGACTTCACCCAATTTAATGGAGGAATAAGTCAAAGATGGGGCCTAACAAAAGATTTAACCGTGGGTTTAGGTAGTGTATATGATTCATCTTTTCAAGGTTTAACAGAGCTTTTTTATCAGCCCCAAAGGTCTCCTTTAAGAGTTACTGTTTCTAGTGCAATCGCAGATGAAATAAAAATTAATACTAATGTGATTTGGAATGGTTATCCAAATCTTTATGCAACATTAAGTAATGATTTAAAATCTACTATCTATACTCTCGATTACAAGATATCAGAGCAATTCAGATTTTATAGTAGTGGCAGTTTAGACAAAGATAAAAATTTCGGTTTAGGCTATTCTTCTAGCAGTCTTAATTCTTCCACTTATGCTCTAGTGAATGTTGATACGAATACTGGATTGAGTTGGAGTCTTGATCAAAGCTTAGGAAAGTTATACTTAAATCATCGTGGTAATTATATTAGCACTTCTTCCCAACTATCATATCTATTTAATCCTTACCAATCTTTAAATTTCAACTATGAAACTCTTAATTATTCTCAAAACTCTAATTTGCTGACTGCATATTGGCGTTATACTTCTCCAAGTATCACTAGATATGGCGAGAATCTTTTGCAAGGAGAGTTAGGTTATAAAATTGGTTCTTCAGGAACAGGAATTTATGGGACACTGGGAACAAATATTTTACCTGGTATTTTGTTACAGGCACGTTATGAAGGAATTTCTCTAAATTCTGATCAAAGTAGTTTTAGTATTCAACTAGTTTCTAGTTTGGGTTTTCAATAGGGTTTAATTCCAGGCGATCGCCAAATCGAACGTTTTCGTACTGAAGGGGGTTTGTTAGTTAAACCCTTTTTAGATCGCAACAGCAATGGAAAACAGGATAATCATGAAGAAGTGTATAATGATAACTCGGAGTTTCTGATTGTCAACAACGAGGTTGTAAAACCTTCGCAAATTGATATTCAGGGCGATCGCATGATTATGCGTCTTCCCCCAGGAACTTATCGTGTAGACTTAGAACCTGCTGGTTTTCCTCCTGACTTCCAACCTGCAATTAATACCTTTGCCGTGAAAGTAGTAGAAGGTAGCTACACACCTCTGCTTATTCCTCTTCAACCTTCTTATACTCTGGCTGGAATCGCCACCGATGTTGAAGGAAACCCCATTGCTGGTGCTAAAGTTGAAGCTATTGATCCTAATTCCAAGTCATCAGTTATATCTATTACGAATAGTGCAGGCGTTTTCTATCTAGAACAGTTACGAAAAGGGACTTATCAGTTAAAAGTTAATGGTAAATCTGTTGAACCTAATACAATTACAATTAAAGCAGATTCTAATACTTTGCAAGAATTAAATTTAAAATTGCCTTAACTCACATATAACCAAGAAAAGATGGAAAGTGCTGGCATAGTGCAAGTTTAACCGCAGACTTGCAAATCTTAATAATAGGATAGACTCAAGCTAAATCCTGGCAATACATCTTCACCCGATAATTGTGTGGGCAGATTTTGCACTTCCACATCTTGTTTTTGACGATAAATTTCCACTTGCTGCTGTTGGGGGTTAATTAACCATGCCAATTGCACCCCTGCATCCATATACTCTTGCATTTTAGAACGCAGCATTTCCAAATCATCTGTTGCTGACCTTAATTCAATAACAAAATCAGGGGCAATGGCGGGAAATTTGCGTCTTTGTTCAGGTGTAAGTGCTTCCCAACGTTCTCGTTGAATCTAAGCAGCATCTGGGGAACGGTCAGCACCATTGGGTAATTTGAATATAGTAGAAGAACTGAAAGTGTAACCAAGGCCAGTTTGCCGATTCCAGATTCCCAAATCAATAATTAAATCTGCTTCTCGATTGCCGCTTTCACCTCCAACGGGGGACATGATGATTAATTCTCCCTTGGTAGTGCGTTCAAATTTCAATTCGCGGTTATTTTGACATAAGTGATAAAATTGTTCGTCACTTAGATGAACAGTGTCTAGTTTTATTGTCAAAGGACTCATAACCTAGACCTAGATTAAATAGTTGCAAAGATTATATCATGCCACATCTTAACGGCTGTAAGATGCCGATGCCTGCGGCGGGCAAAGCCATCGCACACCACGCAAGTTCAACAAAAACTAGGATACCTTTTTAGTTTGCCTAGGCAGACTTTGAGTTTGTGTTACCGCGATTTATCATCGCCAAGTGGTTTATAAACAAATTAGAGATTCTGGAAAGGGAATAAACGATGCGACTTTCACAAATGTTATTTGTTACACTGCGGGATGATCCGGCTGATGCTGAGATTCCTAGTCATAAATTATTACTCCGTGCAGGCTACATTCGTCGCATCGGTAGTGGTCTTTATGCTTATTTGCCTTTAATGTGGCGGGTACTGCAAAAAGTTTCTCAAATTGTGCGGGAAGAAATGAACGCTACAGGCGCACAAGAATGTCTTTTACCACAATTACAACCTGCTGATTTATGGAAGGAATCGGAACGCTGGGACACTTACACCAAAGCTGAGGGGATCATGTTTTCCCTAATTGACCGCCGTGAGCAACAATTAGGATTAGGCCCAACTCATGAAGAGGTAATCACAGCGATCGCTCGTGATATGATTCGCTCTTATCGCCAGCTACCACAAAATCTCTACCAAATTCAAACCAAATTCCGCGATGAAATTCGTCCCCGCTTTGGTTTAATGCGCGGACGGGAGTTTATCATGAAGGACGCCTATTCCTTCCATGCCGATGAAGCCAGCCTCAAAGAAACTTACCAGGATATGTATAAAGCGTATAGTAATATTCTGCGGCGTTCTGGTTTAGCTTTTCGGGCAGTGGAAGCAGATTCTGGTGCAATTGGAGGTTCTGGTTCTACAGAATTTATGATTTTGGCCGAAGCCGGTGAAGACGAAGTTCTCTACACTGAGGATGGTAAATACGCCGCTAACGTAGAAAAAGCTGTTTCTTTACCAATTGACGCCGAAACCTCACGGTTTACAACCTACGAGAAACGCGATACACCTAGAACGGAGACGATTGAAAAAGTTTGTCAACTTCTCAACTGTTCTCCCACTCAATTAGTGAAAAATGTCCTTTATCAGACAGTTTATGATAATGGTATAACGGTGTTAGTTTTGGTGAGCATCCGAGGCGATCAGGAAGTTAATGAAGTCAAGTTGCAAAATGAATTGACTAAATTAGCTTCTGAATATGGTGCTAAAACTATTATTAGTTTGAATGTACCAAATGTCGAAGCCCAACAAGCATGGACAGCTAAATCTCTACCTTTAGGCTACATTGCGCCAGATATCGCCGATGAATATATTAACGCCAATAAACAGATCCATCCCAAGTTTTTGCGCTTAGTAGATCAAACAGCCGTTGATTTAAAAAACTTTGTTACAGGTGCGAATGAAGCTGGCTATCACGTAGTTGGTGCTAATTGGGGTGAGCAATTTAAACTACCAGAACGAGTAGTAGATATTCGTAAGTCAAGACCAGGCGATCGCGCCATCCATAACCCAGAACAAATCTTACAAAGCGCCCGTGGAATTGAAGCAGGTCACATCTTCCAATTAGGTACTAAATATTCTCAAGCGATGGGAGCAACTTATACCAATGAACAGGGTGAAGAAAAGCCGCTATTGATGGGTTGTTTTGGCGTAGGCGTGTCACGATTAGCACAAGCTGCCGTAGAGCAATCCTACGATAAAGATGGGATTATTTGGCCAGTTGCGATCGCACCCTACCACGCGATCGTCACAATTCCGAATATCAAGGATGCTCAACAAATCGAAATCGCCCAAAAACTTTACACAGAACTAAATCAAGCGGGAATTGAAACCCTACTAGATGACCGCGATGAACGGGCTGGAGTGAAATTTAAAGATGCTGACTTAATAGGCATACCTTATCGAATTGTAACCGGACGAGCGATCGCTAATGGCAAAGTCGAAGTTGTAGAAAGAGCAACCCGCAACTCTCAAGAAATTGCCATAGAGGAAGTTACAACCACACTTCATAAGTGGATTACCACCGCCACTCAGGTAAAAAATTAAACTTCGATTTTACGCAGAGGAATTAATACTTTACTTTGCGTTCCTCTGCGTTTTACTCAGCGTTCCTCTGCGTTGTAAATTTAATCATCTCCAAAAAGAATGAGATTTACATAATTTGGCAGGTGACGAATTAGAAATAGAAATTCTAAAATTAAATCAGGGACTTGCAGAATTAAAAATAATCGCCTCCTCCAGGTAGAGGGAAACTCTTCAGTTATAAGTATCGTCCTTAACCAGGCTGCTCCTCACATAATTACCATATCAGCCCTCAGTCAGGAAGGTTTTGAACATGAAAGGCCAACAAGGATCTAATCGTATTTCTTCAGGCGCAATTGCAGCCGTGTCAGCAGTGGTTGTAGCAGTGGGTGGCGGTGTAGCTTGGTTTACTACACACTTCAGCAATACACCCACACGACCAAACCCCTCTGGGCGCATCGAACAGCCAGCACAGCCATCAACTAAACAGCCAGCCAATGAGCAAACCCCTAATGTTTATTGGCTAAAACCAACTGACAAAAATGTTACTTTAGTTCCCCAGCCTGTTAGAGTCGCTTCTATACGACCCAACCAGCCATTAGAAGCAGCTTTCCAAAGTTTGCTAGCAGGGCCGCCAACAGATGCGACAAATTCCACAACTATCCCCAAAGGAACCAAACTTTTGGGGCTGAAGGCGGAAAATGACGAAGTTCACGTTAATTTATCTGAAGATTTTACCAGTGGTGGTGGAAGCACATCAATGATGGGCCGCGTGGGACAAGTTGTTTATACTGCGACAAGTTTAAATCCCAAAGCCAAAGTGTACATTGACGTGAACGGCAAACCGTTGGATGTATTAGGTGGTGAAGGTCTAGAGTTACAACAGCCACTAACTCGTGAAAGCTTTGATAAAAACTATCAACTTTAGTCATTGGTCATTAGCAAAGGACAAATGACAAATGCTTTAACGATTGCTATTTAACACACGAAAGTTACGGGCTTGCTGTTCTAACCTTGTGGCAAGGCGATCGCAAACCCGATTACACAAATCAAAAATCATTTCATCTTCCACCCGGTAATAGGCGCAAGTTCCTTCACTGCGGCGGCTAAGGATACCTGCTTGCCACATTACCTTCAGGTGTTTTGATACATTTGCCTGAGAAGTCTGTGTTGCCTCTACCAACTCTTGCACGCATTTTTCTTCATTCCGTAATAAGTGGAGCAGCCGCAAGCGCATCGGCTCACTTAACAGACTGAAGTATTCAGCTACTTGTTGCACCACTTCTGGCGATAAAGGCAACGTTTGTTTCATCAGGATTAACCCGCAAGGACTGAAGTTTTAAAGATGACTCATTTGGGATGATTCATTTCATATATAGATTAATACTTAATCGGGGTTAATTCGCATCAAAGGTTGACCATATTCTACCGGATCGCCATTTTGGAGAAGAATTTCCATTACTTGTCCAGAGACTTCGGCTTCAATTTCATTCATCAGCTTCATAGCCTCAATGATACAGACAGTTTGACCCTTGCGGATGCGATCGCCCACTTCTACAAATGCCGCTTCCCCAGGTGCAGGAGCGCGATAAAACGTTCCCACCATTGGGGAAGGTACTTCTACTAATCTCTGGTCACGAGTTGAGGGGGGATTTACTGACAACTGCAATTGTGTGCTAGTACCAGTATTCTCAAACACGCGAGATGTAGATACCTCCGTTACCTGACTCGTGTTCATCTGGTTTCCCCCAGATGAACCTGATGTCGAGCCAGAACCCACCACACCGCCGAAGGTCGCTTGACCTACCGGCAACATTTGATTGCTGACGCTCACAGCCTTACGGACTGTTAGTTCAAAATCATCGCTTTTGAGCGTCACTTCTGCAATATCTGTTTGGGCGATAGTTGCCAGTAGTTGGCGGATTTCATTAAAGTCCAATGGCACAGTTTTTATTACCTCGACCTAATCCGTAAATGAGCATCTTAAGTGTGGCAGGGATTAAATCCCTATGTAGGGATTTCCATCGGGAGCAAGCATCTCCATAGAGATGAAAGTTATTCCCTGCTGATATACTTATCTTCCTGGGTATCAACTTTGATGCGTTCTCCTTGAGAAATAAACAAAGGAACCATCACAACTGCACCAGTTTCTAAAGTTGCTGGTTTTGACCCACCAGTAGCAGTGTCACCTTTTAAACCTGGATCTGTTTGTACAATTTCCAGAACCACAGACTTAGGCAATTCTACTCCCAATACCTGGTCGCCCCACTTAATAACTTCAGCTTCCATACCTTCCTTCAGGTATTTGACGCGATCGCCAATCTGTGAGCGGGTCAATCTACCTTCTTCGTAGGTTTCCATATCCATAAAGACGAACTCATCGCCCTCTTTATAGGTATGCTGCATCGTGCTTTTTTCTAGCGTGGCTTGCGGAACTGTTTCCCCGGCTCGGAACGTTTTTTCCATCACGCTGCCACTCTGGACATTTTTTAACTTAGTTCGGACAAAGGCGGAACCTTTGCCTGGCTTGACGTGCAGGAATTCTAGCACTCGCCATACAGACCCATCTAATACAATTGAAACACCGGGTCGAAAGTCGTTACTGGAGATCATGAAACTTTCAAATTTTGGAAGACAATCGGCATTTATTGTACCCTTCTAGGGTCGTCATTGGGCATTTCTCATTAGTCATTAGTCATTTGTCATTAGTCATTTGTCATTTATCCTCCGCCCTTAACGTGGGAAGATTATTGATGGGTTACGTCCAGTCAACAATCTAATGCTGCATTTGAGTTATCCCATGCTTAACTTATTAAAATCCTGGCTGAAGAACAGCCTAATGGCAATACTGCTGGTAACAATATTTTTAGGCATAACTACAGCTGGGTGGACTCCCTCTAGTAGCGCCGCGCTGCCAGCCGGCAACGCAATTACCGATGGCAAGGCTTTGTTGCGGTATGCACTCCCGATAGATAACAAACCTGTACGGCAACTACAAGCCAGTTTAGAGGACATCTCTGCCCAACTCCGGGCTAATCGGCGCTGGGGTGCTATTTCCAAGGACATCAGCCAAGCATCCCGCATTCTCGATAAACCCTCCCAAATCTTAACAAGCGTTCCTGAAGAACGCCAACCCCAAGCCGAAGCTTGGATTACTGAGTTAAAATCTGGGGTGGGAAAACTGGAAGAATTGGCGAAGAGTAAGGATAAAGAACAAATTCTCGAAAAGAGAGGCAAACTTCTGAATCTGGTTACTCAGTTAGAAGAGTCAATGGTGAAAGAATTCCCCTTTGAAGTGCCTGCCCAATACAGCAACCTACCACAACTTAAAGGTCGTGCCACTGTAGAAATCAAAACTAACAAAGGCGATTTGACCGTTGTAGTAGATGGTTATAGTGCCCCTGTCACTGCCGGTAATTTTGTAGATTTGGTGCAGAGAGGTTTTTATAATGGTTTAGAATTTACCCGTTCTGAAGAATCTTACTTTCTGCAAACTGGAGATCCAGAAGGTAAAGACGTGGGTTTCATTGATCCAAAAACGGGCAAATATCGCGCTATACCCTTAGAAGTCTTAGTTGAAGGTGATAAAGCACCTACTTATGGCATCACACTAGAAGAAGCTGGTCGTTACGTTGATATGCCAGTTCTACCTTTTTCTGCCTTTGGGGCAGTGGTGATGGCTCGTCCCGAAAGTGAAGTGAATGGTGGATCTTCACAATTCTTCTTCTTCCTCTTTGAACCAGAACTTACCCCTGCCGGACGCAATCTATTAGATGGTCGCTATGCCGTGTTTGGTTATCTCACTGAAGGCAAAGAAGTTTTGGATAAACTGAAGGCTGGTGACAAAATTAAATCAGCAAAAGTCGTTCAGGGAATAGAAAATCTGGTTGAGCCACCAGCAGCATAAGAAGAGAGCAGGGGGAGCAGGGGAAGCAGGGGAAGCAGGGGGAGAATTCCTAACTCCTAACTCTTGTACAGACGCGATTAATCGCGTCTCCCCTGATTCAGATTTCCGGCGGTGAATATCTGATCAACTGCAATCTTCAATTCTGGAAAAGTTCGTGATCCAATTTGCTGATTAGCAGTAAAAACTGTTTCTTCGTAAAATCCATCTTTCAGTAATAACACTGAAATCTTACCTTCTAGAGGATCTACAATCCAATATTCATGAACCTCTAAGGCCGCATATTCAGAGCGCTTATGGCGATAGTCCCGTTTCACCGACTCTGGACTGACCACTTCGACAATTAGTAACGGGAGTGACTGAAATACTGCTGAGGCATTCAACAATTCTCTGGCTTGTTCCACCGTCACCACACACAAATCAGTCAACCTAGATTTATTTCTACCCGTTCTCACCCCACTTTCCCGAAAAGTCAGCCAAGGAAAACTACAACGCTTGATTTCTCCATCTAGCAGTTGCTCAAGAAATTTGGCAATCAGAAAATGTTCAATAGTTGGTGGGTTCATTAGCTCTAGCTTGCCATCCACCAACTCATAATGGGAACCGTTGCCATCATCATAGGTTAAGTACTCCTCAAATGTGATGCTGGTTACTGGTGTTGTTCCCATCCCAACCTACTCCTAGACGATACCCTTATCTTAAACACTAAAACAAATCATCAGTTTTCTTCGTAATTTTGCAACACGGAAAACCGATTGTGAACAGTGAGTTATTTTCTCAACAAGTACAAGATATTGGAGAACAAGGTCTTTTAGAAAGATTACAGCGCTTTTGTCCTCCAGAAATTATCGGCGATGATGCAGCAGTGCTGGTGACTGCACCAGAGCAATCTTTAGTAGTGACAACAGATGTGCTGGTTGATGGCGTGCATTTTAGCAATGTCACCACTTCCCCAGAAGATGCTGGTTGGCGAGCTGCTGCTGCCAATTTATCAGATTTAGCGGCAATGGGCGCTTCCCCATTGGGAATTACTGTCGGGTTGGGACTCCCCGGTGAAGTTAGGGTGAGTTGGGTTGAGCGATTGTACCAGGGAATGACAGAATGCCTGCAAAAATACAATAGCTCAATTGTTGGGGGTGATGTCGTGCGATCGCCTGTGACGACTCTGGCAATTACTGCTTTTGGTCAAGTTTCCCCTCATCGAATTATCCGCCGTTCTACTGCTGTTGTGGGAGATGCAATCGTCATTACAGGCGTTCATGGAGCCTCAAGGGCTGGCTTAGAACTGCTCTTGCATCCAGAATTAGGACAACACCTCAACGATGCAGAACGCACGGCTCTAATCCTCACACACCAACGCCCACAGCCACGATTAGATGTCTTACCAATCCTCTGGAAAATCTTACCATGCCCCATGCCCATTTCTGGTATGGATAGCAGCGATGGTTTAGCAGATGCGATTATTCAAATTTGCCGCGCCAGTGGTGTTGGCGCAGTTCTAGAACGAAGAAAAATTCCTGTACCAAAAACTTTTAACCATTGGCTGACACAAGAGCAAGCGCTGGAATATGCTCTATATGGTGGCGAAGATTTTGAATTAGTGCTGTGCTTACCACAAGAGTTAGCATCAGCTTTAGTCCAACATCTTGGTGAAGATGCCGCGATCATAGGCAGCATTACATCTGGATCAACAGTACTATTGCAAGACGAACAAAAAAAATTCCCTGACCAAGTTCTGAGTCTTAGCCAGGGATTTCAACATTTTGGTCAATAGTCCTACCCTACGCGTTCGTCTTTGGCGTTCTCGTAGAGTAGCCGCCAGTGCGTCCATGTCATTTTTTTAATAACCAATGACCAATGACCAATAACAAATTATTGCCACTTTTCAGCTACTAATTCTGCCAAATCCAAAACTCGTTGGCTATAACCCCACTCGTTGTCATACCACGCCATAACTTTTACTAGGTCACTGCCCATAACCAAAGTCAAGCTAGCATCAACAATCGAAGAAGCGTCACTACCTTGATAATCCGAAGATACCAATTCTAGTTGGCTATAGTCCAAAATGCCTTTGAGTGGCCCTTCGGAAGCATCTTTGAGAGCTTGGTTAACTTCTTCAGTAATAGTACGCTTCTCAACCTGAACTACGAAATCTACCATTGAGACGTTCGGGGTAGGTACGCGTAAGGCAACACCATTTAGTTTGCCTTTGAGGTCTGGGATAACCAGCGCCACTGCTTTTGCTGCACCAGTAGAGGTGGGTACAATGTTGATTGCTGCTGCCCTCGCCCGTCGCAAATCCCGGTGAGAAGCGTCTAGCAAGCGTTGGTCACCTGTATAGCTATGGGTGGTGGTCATCGTGCCTTTGATGATGCCAAACTTATCGTTCAACACCTTGGCAATCGGTGCCAAGCAGTTGGTAGTACAGCTAGCGTTACTGATAATGTGGTGTTTGTTGTGGTCATAGTCGTGATGATTCACACCAACCACAAAAGTGCCATCCTCGTTTTTACCAGGAGCGGTAATCAGAACTTTCTTGGCTCCAGCATTTACATGCTTGAGCGCTCCTTCTTTGCTAGTAAATACCCCAGTTGCTTCGATAATTAGGTCAATTTCCCACTCTTTCCAGGGCAAGTTTTCAGGGTTGCGATCGGATACGCACTTAATGGTCTTACCGTTAACGATGATAGAGTTATCATCGGCACTAATCTCAGCGCCCTTGATTTTCCCTAGCATTGAGTCGTACTTCAGCAGATGAGCATTGGTTCTAGGGTCTGAAGTGTCATTAATAGCGACAAGATCGATTTTACTATTCTCTCTGCCCACCCAGCAGCGTGCAAAGTTACGTCCAATCCGCCCGAAACCGTTGATTGCAACTCTAATCACAGTGTCTTGCCCTCTGTATTTATGCTTATATGTTGATATCGTTGACCCCAATCATATCGCAAAGGGGGGGGGCACTCATAACGATAAAGTGTTAGATCAATAAAAAAACACATAATTTATTCAGATTTGTTCGAGTAGAGATTGTTGTTCGTGATATATGATCTGACTGATTCCGGGACTAAATAACGAATTGACTGGCATTCGCGGCAAAATTTGCGAATTAGACTTGACGAAACTCCGACTATTGGTATATCTAAGAGTTGCCAGTGAATGGTAATTGACTGTTCCCTTAGCTGTTGCTCCACTTGCTTGCAGATTAATTTACTTTGAGTTATAGTCTCACCACCTAGCAGTCGGGGTGCTATTAACCAATCACACATTTGTGCTAGTTCGTGTCCACGGTACCAACGGGGTAAAGTTTGGAAAGTATCCAAGCCTACGATCCAGTACCAGTGAGTATTTGGGTAAGAAGCAGATAAGTCCATCAGGGTGTTAATGGCATAGGAAGTCCCAGAGAGATTTGCCTCCACTAGTGAGACAGTAAACGCTGGGTTATTTTCTATGGCTAATTGCAGCATTCCCACACGATGCTCAAATAAAGCTGCTTGTTTATGAGGAGGATTTAGGGATGGCACCCAAATTACCTTTTCAAGGGATACTTGATGCAAAGCTCTCTCGGCTACCAGCAGGTGTCCCCAATGAATAGGATCAAATGTGCCACCAAAAATTGCTAGTTGTTGCATCCAGTTATGCCTGGGTTTTATGCAATTGAAAAATAGTTTCATTACCAATGTACTATTGTAGTCAATTCTTCCCTAGACTGAATGCAATTTAAAATCAGCTTCACTAACAATGTATGATGTAGCCAATTCCAGTAAGGTAGCCAAAAAGATGTATTTGACATTACAAGAATTTCTTTCCCGATGCGACCAAAATTTTCAGAATAATCTTAAAAACACTTTAGAAATGTAAAAACCTCCAACCAAGGTAAAATCATTCTGAACAAGGAAAACCAGAGCAGAAATATCATCTGGCCATCAAACATAAACATGATTAAGGGACAGTTACAGTAAAAATCAAATTCCTGTTATGATACGCGTGTCATTTGTGATTATGGTGTGGTGTGGTGTAAAAGGAGCAAGAAATGACTAATTCTGTAGATTTTAGTGGTAGACCATTTCATTTTATTGGCATCGGTGGTATAGGTATGTCTGCTCTGGCATACGTTCTTGCCAAGCGTCAATTTCCAGTATCAGGTTCGGATCTTCGTCCTAACCACATTACGCACAAATTGGAATCTATCGGCGCTCATATTTTTAGTAGACAAGAGGCGAGCAATCTCGAATTCTTTCATCCTCAGGTATTAGCGAATGCAGTAGTATTAAATTCACAAGAAGAATTACCTACTACTACTAAATCAATACTGCCTCAAGTCATTTGTTCAACAGCAATTAATACAAACAATTTAGAATACAAAGCAGCGCTAGAATTAGGTTGTCCAATTTTACATCGTTCAGATGTACTGGCAGCTTTAATTGCCGATTACCACAGTATTGCAGTGGCAGGAACACACGGCAAAACTACAACCAGTAGCATGATTGGCTATATGCTTCTGGAAGCAGGTCTAGACCCAACGATTTTAGTAGGTGGCGAAGTCAATGCTTGGGAAGGTAATGCTCGATTGGGACAAAGCCAATATTTGGTAGCCGAAGCAGATGAATCTGATGGTTCCTTGGTAAAACACGCTCCAGAGATTGGCATCATCACCAATATTGAACTCGATCATCCAGACCATTACGAGACATTAGAAGAAGTCATTGACATCTTCCAGACATTTGCTAAGGGTTGTAAAACGTTAATAGGTAGCATTGATTGTGCTACAGTGCGCGATCGCTTGCAACCCACAATCAGCTACAGCTTATACTCAGATACTGACGCTGACTACAGCGTTACTAATATTGATTATCGGGCTGATGGCACTACGGCTCTAGTTTGGGAAAGAGGCAAAGCTTTGGGCGTGTTGAAGTTACGCCTGCTAAGTCGGCACAATCTTAGTAACGCCTTAGCAGCAGTAGCTGTTGGTCGCCTCTTGGGCTTAGAATTTGGAGAAATTGCCAAAGGTATCGCCACCTTTGAAGGAGCAAGACGCCGCT
Organism: Nostoc sp. ChiVER01; assembly: GCF_034531155.1. Lineage (NCBI taxonomy): Bacteria > Bacillati > Cyanobacteriota > Cyanophyceae > Nostocales > Nostocaceae > Nostoc > Nostoc sp. ChiVER01. The sequence continues at coordinate 33,404 of NZ_JAVRBS010000019.1, forward strand.
TTGAGTTCCGGGGTGAAGTAGATGGTATTACCTTCATTGATGACTATGCTCATCATCCTAGCGAGATTCGCGCTACTCTTGCCGCAGCCCGCTTACAAGCAAGACCAGGACAAAGAGTGGTGGCCATCTTCCAACCTCATCGCTATAGCCGTACACTCACCTTTTTAGAAGAATTTGCCGATTCCTTTACCCATGCCGATTTGGTTGTACTGACTGATATTTACAGTGCAGGCGAACCCAATTTAGGACAAATTACTGGTGAACATCTAGCGGCAGAAATTGCTAAACACCATTCTTCTGTAGTTTATCAACCAACTTTACCCTCAGTATGTGAGTTCTTGCTGCAAACACTACGCCCAGGAGACTTGGCGCTGTTTTTGGGGGCCGGGAACTTGAATCAGGTAATTCCTGAACTAATTACGACGCTTTGTGAACCGGCTAAAGCCACATCTTAAGTGGAGATTTTGCGAAGTTTTATTTCTGAGCAAAGCGCCCGTTTAGCAACGGTTCCATAGGTTAACTCAATTACCGTATATTTGCGGTAAATAAATGTAAAAATTTTACCAAAAAAGTAAAGATGACCATTTACCAGGCAGCTGGAAACGTCTGCACAGTTTCTGCTTTGAATACAAAGAAACATCAAACAAATAATTCGGTGGACAGTGAAGTAATTTACTTACCCAATACTGATTGTACGATTAAGTCCCAGGCTTCTTTGTCTGCATTTACTTCCTATAGAGTTGGGGGAGCAGCTGATTTATACGTTGCCCCCCGAAACTTAGAAGCACTGCAAGCAAGTCTTAAATACGCAAAAGAACGTAATTTAAAGGTGACAACACTGGGAGCAGGTTCTAACTTGCTTGTGAGCGATGGGGGCATATCAGGCTTAGTTATTGCTACCCGTCATCTCCGCTTCAGCAACTTTGACCCCCAAACCGGTCAATTAACCGTTGCTGCTGGAGAATCAATTCCTAGCTTGGCATGGGCGGCAGCAGAATTAGGGTGGCAAGGATTGGAGTGGGCTGTTGGCATCCCTGGAACAGCCGGAGGAGCCGTGGTGATGAATGCAGGGGCACATAATAGCTGTATCGCAGATATGTTAGTTAGTGCCCAGGTGCTTTCACCCGATGGTACGTTGGAAACCCTTAGTCCCGATCAGTTGGGTTATAGCTACCGAACTTCATTATTGCAAGGTGGCGATCGCATAGTCACCCAAGCCACATTACAACTCGCGCCAGGTGCAGACCCAGCAAAAGTTGTGGCAATCACCAGAGAACACAAAAAGCATCGCTTGAGTACCCAACCATACAACTTCCCCAGTTGTGGAAGTGTGTTCCGCAATCCCAAACCTTACAGCGCTGGCTGGTTAATTGAACAAACTGGTCTCAAAGGTTACCAAATTGGTGGAGCGCAAGTAGCACAACTCCATGCTAATTTTATCGTTAACCGTGGTGGAGCAAAAGCTAGTGATATCTTCTGTCTCATTCGCCACATTCAACATCAAGTACAAGAACGTTGGTCTATTAATTTAGAACCAGAAGTCAAAATGCTTGGAGAGTTTCAAGGTGCTTGTGGATAAAGAATGGGGAGTAGGGAGTGGTGAGTGGAGGATGAAGGAACCGAGGAGAAGGGCAGGCAGAGAGAGAAATAACTGATACCCTATTCCCTACTCCCTACTCCCCACTCCCCATTTTATGACGCATTAATTATTGGTAAAAAAAGAGGCAAATTACTTACCGCATCTATAATTGAATTTGATTTGTTATTCAACGCATACGCGTAAAATTAATTATGACAGGTAAAGGACAAGGATTCGGCTTTGGCTTAGGAAAAATGAAAGAATTGGCTGACGCTTTTAAGAAAGCCCAGCAAGTTCAAGAAGGCGCAAAGCGACTCCAAGAAGAATTGGAGCAGATGGAGATTCTAGGAGAATCTGGTGGTGGCCTGGTGAAGGTGATTGTCAGTGGAAACCAAGAACCTAAGCGAGTAGAAATTTCTCCAGATGCTTTAGGAGAAGGTGCAGAAGTACTTTCTGATCTGGTAACAGTGGCAATGAAAGAAGCCTACAACAAATCCACAGCAACAATGCGGGAACGTATGGAAGAATTGACCAGTGGACTAGAACTTCCTGGATTTTAGTCATTAGTCATTAGTCATTGGTCATTAGTCATTGGTCATTGGACAAAGGACAAATGACTATTGACAAAGGACAAAACATATCTATGGCTTACAAGTTGCTATTTGTCTGCTTAGGTAATATCTGCCGATCGCCATCGGCAGAAAACATTATGAATCATCTAATTGAGCAGGCTGACTTGAGCGAACACATACTTTGTGACTCAGCTGGTACATCTAGCTATCACGTTGGTAGCCCACCCGACAGACGCATGAGTGCTGCGGCTGCTACAAAGTTGGGAATTAAACTACGTGGTCAAGCACGCCAGTTTCAAAAGTCAGACTTTGAAGACTTTGATTTAATTTTAGCGATGGATCAAGAAAACTATGAGAACATCCTCGCTCTTGATCAAACTAAGCAGTATCAACATAAAGTACGTTTGATGTGCGAGTTTTGCTCTCGACACACCCTGAAGGAAGTTCCAGATCCCTATTATGGTGGTCAAGAGGGATTTAATCGGGTTATTGATTTACTGATGGATGCTTGTGAAGGTCTGCTGGCAAAAGTTAGGAGTTAGGAGTTAGGAATTAAAATTCCTCACTCCTGCACAGACGCGATTAATCGCGTCTCTACTCATAACTTTTTTTATTCCACCAAACCATGCTTCATGGCAAAACGCACTAATTCCGCTCGGTTGCTAGTTGAGGTTTTTCTCAATAAACTGCTAACATACTTTTCCACTGTGCGAGGACTCAGGTGTAGCTGATGACCCATTTCGGCATTAGAAAGACCATGAGTCAATAACTCTAAGACTTCCTGTTCTCTATGAGTTAGGGATGAGTGCATGTGGGATTTCTGAATTTGAGTAGAAAGAGAATTATGGGCATCCACCGCTTTTGTCGAGGCGGAAATGCCCAAACTCTCTTTATGAGAAAACCGATATTCCGATTGAATAATTTGCGATCGCTCCAAAAGATTGCGGATTGCTGCTGCTAACTCTTCCAGTTCAAAAGGTTTAGGTAAGAATAAATCGCACCCTGATTGGTAGCCCAAAATTCTTTCTTGAGTCTTAGTTCGGGCTGTTAATAAAATTACAGGTAATAATCGAAACACTGGTTGTTGACGCACCCGACGCACTAGTTCATAGCCATTCATCTGTGGCATCACAATATCCGTGACAATCAAATCTGGATGATGCTCATCCACCATAACCAAAGCCTCTTGACCGTCATTAGCCGTAATCACTGAGTAGCCAGACAGTTCAAGATAGTCACTAACAGACAGGCGAGTGCCCAAATCATCATCCACTACAAGGATCGTCAAGGGCATGGACAATACACCCCTAGCATTTTTTTACTCAGAAACTTGCTTTTACGCGCTTCATCAGTGAACACAGACAATAATATTCTTATGTTTCATACTATGACAGGATTACACCTAATGATATTTTTAAGGACGATTTATAAATAAAATCTTAAATCCTTAGAAAAGGTTAAAGAAATGTAACTCATCTTTGACTTTTGACTTCCCTAAAGGGGCTGACTCGCTCTTTTTGGGAGGCATAGAAAGCTTTATCGTTTGTAACAACTCATCAATAAATCACAGTAACTACTACCATAGTATAAATTAATATTAACTTAATAAATAATTTACTAAAAGCTAAGTAGGGATAAATATCTTTAATGATTGTTGGCATCATACCTATTCTTTGTGAAACGACACAAAATTAAACTAGGTAAGACTTAGGGCTTAAGTCTCAAGTCTTACCAACATCATAGGTAATCGGTATCATATAACTTAAAGTTGCCAGAAAACTCTTAATTGTGAACTGATAAAAGCTAAATTAGTGATATACAGTTCATATATAGCGGTTCTAAGATACAGCCTATAATTAACAAAAAATCTAAATAATTTTTTAGGTAAAGCACACAAAATTATCAATGAGCGACAAGAGCGACAGTTACAAAGTTATTAGCGACAACCGCCAAGCCCGTTATTTGTATGAAATTCTAGAAACTTACGAAGCTGGAATTGAGTTGACAGGAACCGAGGTTAAGTCGATTCGTGCAGGTAAAGTCAATCTTCAAGATGGCTATGCTTTGCTTCGCAATGGTGAAGCATGGTTGATCAATGTCCATATCTCGCCTTATAACGCTAGTGGACAATATTTTAATCATGAACCACGGCGTACACGGAAGCTGCTGTTGCATCGCAAAGAACTCCGCAAGCTAATTGGCACAGTTGAACAACAGGGTTTAACTTTAATCCCTTTGAAAATGTATCTCAAACGTGGCTGGGTAAAAGTAAGTATAGCCCTTGGTAAAGGTAAAAAGCTCCACGACAAACGAGAAGACCTGAAACGACGCCAAGACCAGCGTGACATTCAACGGGCAATGAAAAACTATTGAGCTTCAGTGCCGCTAAACTACCACACCAGAGTGAGAAACCGATTTCTGTAAGAAGTATATTGTATGTCCACAGCGTGAGTTGTGAAAATTCCCAGTTTATAGCCGCAGATTGATTTTCTTAAACCTGGGAATCGATAAAGTGGTGGGTAAGCTAATAATCATTTAATCTGCATGTTGAGACCGCAAGGGGGCAGGGGTGCAGAGGAGCAAGGGAGAGGACTTGAAGTTTTTACCTAAATTTTTAGTTGTGCAACTTGTAAGCACAAAAGCTTAACTTCGGATGGCATAAGGAATTGTCAAAACTTATGAAAAGTAATTTCCCTAAAGCTGTTGGTGCTGGCGTTCTCACTTTGAGTATGGCAGTTTTACCCTTAACTCTATCCGCACAAGCTCAGACGACAACTGACACCGGAGGCAGTACTTCTTCAGGAACGACCACTTACAATAATGATCGCAAAGATTTTGATTGGGGTTGGCTAGGATTGATTGGTCTAGCTGGTTTGGCTGGTTTGGGTGGTAAAAAGAGTGAGAACCAACCCACTGCTTACCGCGACCCTAATGCTCCAGGGGCCACTACCTACAGAGACCAGACAATAGAAAATTCATTAAGTTGTCAGTTGTTCACTGGAAAAACAACTGACAGCTTAATCATATTAATTTACTGTTGGTTCTAAGTTAGATGAATTTGTCTGGTTTTGAGCTAAGGGTGTCCAGTAGCTGGCAATTAAAGCAACTATGAGCCACCAGAGGGTATTAACTTCAGGACGATACCAAACAGTATCTACGGTTCCATGAGCTAGCATTCCCAACAAAATAGCGATCGCTCCAATTAACCAAAATCCCTCTACACTTCTCAATCGTCGCAGTCGTCGCACTTGTAGAAATGCTGTGTTAAATGTGACAATTATTAGCCAGAGAAAGCAGGCTAAACCAACAAAGCCAGTTTCTAGAGTCACTTCAAATAAAATCGAATAGGCACTCAAGGCAGTGTAACGAGGGCGTTGGTAAAGAGGATAAACTTGATTAAAAGAGTTGTGTCCCGGGCCAATGCCGAAAACTGGGCGATCGCGGATCATCTCGAAGACAGCATCCCACACATTTCGACGAAAATTATTACTGCTATCTTGACGGTCAGCAAAAATGCTAAACACTCGTAGGCGCACTGGCTCTACAAATATCATTGCTAGCAACAATATGCCGATCAAACCTCCCAAGACAATCGGTAGAGACCAGGTACGCCAAAAACGAGGCATTTCCAGGCTTTTCCAATAAACTAATAATACCATCACAGCCAAAATTGCCACCACTAGCCCAATCCAACCGCCACGACTAAAAGTGAGGATTAAGCAGGCAGTATTGACAATTAACATTGTTAATGCTAAAGCTTTTTTAATCCAGCTTTGCCATGCAAAAATTGCTACTAAGCTAAAAATTACTGCTGGTAAGAGATATCCAGCCAATAAGTTGGGATTGCCTAAATAACTGTAGACTCTGGTAGTCTTAGACAGGGGAGATTCTGGATCAACCCAAGTTGCCAGTGCCGTAGCTCCAAAAAACCATTGCCGCAACCCATATACACTGACAATTAACGATACGTGCAGGTAAAGAACGATAATCCAAGACCGGAGGCGAGGCAACCTCAGTATCCTGGCACAAAGGGCAAATAGCAGCAAATACAAGGTTAACGTTCCCAAGTCGTTAAGTGCCGCCTTTTTCACTGGTGATAATGCCGTTGCAATTGCGGCAACCCCCCAGTAGAGCAATACTAGCAGGTGAATGGGAGTGACTGAGGAGACATTTGCTGGTGTTGCTTCATCAGATAAAGTCAACAACAGCCAAAATGCTACACAAGCTCCCAGCAACAAGCCTATTAATGTACTCGAAGTAAAAGGTGCAAGCGCATATACTAAGCTGAGTAAAGCAGCTGCTGTCGCATCTCCCCATTGCATCAAGACGCTAGTTTGCCGCCAAGAACTTAACAGTCCCACCAAAAAACGATGTACGTAACTGGTAGCAAAGTATTCTTTGAGCGGTAAAGATGATAAAGTAAATCGTTGCCAGACTAAATTCATAAAAAACATTGCGATCAATTAGTCTGCCGACGCAGAACTTGGAATTGATCATAATGCCTATGGCTATAAAAAGGTAATAACGAAATTGCAGTTTAGTGATGATGCTCTTATTCATAGCGATCGGCCACTACCTGTAATCTAAAATACTTTAGCTAATACTAAGTGAAGATAGCCGTTGATTAACCCTTCACCTAGTTACTACATAACAAAGCATGAATTTGTATTTCCTTATTATTTGTAGCCTGTAATCTGTTCGCTACTAGCTGTAATTAGACATCGCTGATTGTTTGTGAAGAAGTCGCCAGTTGCAGTGGCAAAGAAAGCACATAACGATATCCTGATTCTGGTGAACCTTGAATCAAAATTTGTCCGTTATGCAATTCTGCTAGTTGACAACTTAGCAACAGACCCAAACTTTCACGAGAGATATTTCCATGTGATTTAGCTAAATTTATACCTGAAGTAGCAGCAAAGAAATTTGAGTGATTAGCACTCAAGTGATTTGAATTATCCACTGCTACTGATGAAATGTCTCCTTGCTCCTGGCTTTGTCCATGAGTATTGTAAGTTGCTACTTCACCTGTTAACTCCAGCAGCGACAAAGAATTGAGACGGAAGTAGGGATCAACTTCAGTAATACCGTCCCCTAGCCAAGGGTGGGAAACCCAAATAGTAATGTTGAGCGTATCTTCCTTGTAAGAAACATGAATACGAACAATGCTACCTGTAGCCGAAAGCTGAATCACACTGAAAACTAGGTGATAGAGGATTTGCCGCACCTTGTCTTTATCTAAAGGCCAAATGCGATTGCGTCCTGGTTCTATAGAGAGGCGAATATCTTGTTCACGGCGATTAGCTACTTCTTCAAGAGTATTGATAGCTTGTTGACATAGCATTTCGATATCCACAGGAGCTATATTTAGCACAGTTGAATTTTCATCCATAGCTCCTAGTTCGGTAATTTCGTTTACTAAGGAAAGTAAGTAGCGACCACTGTGTTGGATAATTTCCAAATATTCTCTCTGCTTAGTCGTCAAAGGCCCATAAATTTCACGTCCTAAAACACTAGCCATACCAAGTACAGATGTTAAGGGCGTGCGTAACTCCTGAGTTAGCTGATCCAAAAGTTCTAGTTTCAGTTCCTTGGTAGAAACAGAGCCGTTATCTGTAGTCGCTGGGGTAATTTTAATCTCAGTATTCCGTTCGTCATTGAGTGAAAATATCGGAGCAATTACGGGAGTACTTGATTCGAGTCTCCGTTGCAAAAGTCGGTTACGTTCAAATTCACTCATGCTCCAACGAGCTATGATTTGTAAGAACTCAATGTCTCGGTTTGTAAAATTGCGCGGCACTAAATCCATCACCGCCAATGCACCCAAACAATGTCCCTCAGCATCAATCAGTGGCGCTCCTAAGTAAGCACGAATACCATAATCCTGCACTAACTTGCTGCTAGCAAGTACTGGGTCTGTCAGATTATGTGTATCATTAATTACAAATATTTGAAGACTCTGTACTACTTGAGTGCAAAAGGATTCCCGACGTGACAGTTGGCGGCTTTGTGCTAAATGATTCATTAGCCCCAGCCTAGATAAGCCCACCGCCGACTTGAACCAGTGACGTTCTTGATCCACAAATCCCAATATGGAAATTGGTGCTTCCAAAAAATGGGCAGCAGTCTGTGTGGCTTCTTCAAAAACCGGAATCGTCTCTGGTTGCCGCAAACCTAAATCTGACAATGCTTTAAGGCGTTGTTGTTCTCTTGATTCATGAGAGTCCCAACCATCCTTTAGGGCAAATAATTTATTTTCAGGCTCTATCATTGCCACTGCTACCTTAATAATTTCTCGATACTCTAATTGATATAAGCCCTATCCTGGGTTATCAATTGCTATTTTTAAGCATTCCCTAATTTTGCCTCTGACAAACAAATTTGGAGCAAAAATTTTTTATTTCTTACATTAAGTCTGTTACCGATGCTAAATATTCTTTATTTAACGCTGGTGTAGCCTTTATTGCTTAGGATTTTACAGCCGACTGCGTTAGATTTGGATTTAGCCAGGGTAAGCTAATGGTAAGGATACAATACAAAGGAGCTGCCATTCTTCATGTACAGAAGGAAAAATTCTGACTCATATATTAAAGGTAAATTTACTGAGAAAATTAAAAACTTGTAGCTTTTATAGCAATTATTACTTATAACAGCTAGTATTAATGGCTGACAATCCTAGATAGTTTATATAAATCTCGATCCAATAGATTAAACCTAATACAATTTTATGCTGAAATTGTGCAGGCTTCTTTATTTTTTCCATCCGAGGAAGTATTTTTTTGAGGACAATTGGTAATGAATAAAATGACTCTTAGAGTTCCTTTTGTAGACTTGAAGTTACAACACGAACCAATTCAAACACAATTGCAACATGCAATCCAATCTGTATTGGAACAAGGAGATTTTATTTTAGGGCAAGCAGTATCAGATTTTGAAGCAGCATTTGCGGCAGCCTCTGGGGCAGCTTATGGAGTTGGTGTTGCATCAGGAACAGATGCGATCGCTCTCGGTTTGCAAGCGTGTAATATTGGCGCTGGTGATGAAGTGATTTTACCAGCAAACACTTTTATAGCAACCTTGATTGGGGTACAACGATCTGGCGCGAAGCCAATTCTGGTAGATTGCGATCGCCAAACAGCTTTAATTGACTTAAAAGAAGCAGCAAAGGCAATTACGCCTCATACCAAAGCAATTATTCCTGTGCATCTCTATGGCCAAATGGTATCACCACATGAACTATTGAACTTTGCCGATACCTACAAACTACTAATTTTTGAAGATGCTGCACAAGCACACCTCGCCCAAAGAGACGGATATCACGCTGGTTCAGTTGGAATAGCAGCAGCTTTTAGTTTCTATCCCAGCAAGAATTTGGGAGCATTTGGAGATGGAGGAATGCTGCTAACACGAGATTCAGATATAGCTCAGAAGATGATGCGCTTGCGAAATTATGGTGCATCGCAAAAGTATTTTCATACTGAACCAGGTACAAATAGCCGTTTGGATACTTTACAAGCAGCAGTCTTACACCAAAAACTACCATATTTGTCACACTGGAATCGCGATCGCTTGACGATTGCCCAGCAGTATGATAGAGAACTAGCACCCTTGGCAACTGCTGGTATTATCCCTATGGAAAACCAAAGTGATACAGGCCATGTGTATCACCTTTATGTGATTAGAGTTGATGATTCTTGTCCTATAGAACGCCAACAACTCCAAGAAAAACTTACAGATGTAGGAATTCAAACTGGCATTCATTACCCAATTCCCTGTCATCTCCAACCAGCATTCACCAACTTAGGCTATCAGCCTGGAGATTTCCCCCAGGCAGAAAAATTGTCAAAAGAAATATTATCATTACCGATGTATCCTGGTTTGAGTAGTAGCCAAGTTAAAGAAGTTGTAGCAGCGATCGCTCATGCAGTCTCAACTTCTAAAACAGATAAACTCAAAGAGGGAGTGGGGAGTAGGGTAATACGGGAATGAGAAATACCTGTACTTAATACAGAACAACTGAATTTATTCATGAAGTTCCCCACTCCCCGCTCTCCACTCCCTACTCCCTTTGAACACTGAGAGTTTTTGAATTACTGAAAATCATGGTACTCCCGCAACAGGTTAAAAACAGGAACGTCTCAGAATTATTAAATCTAGCTATTTTAGGCGTTTTGCTGCTGCTTTATGCTCCTATATTGCTACACTGGTTGGATGGTTGGCTGAACAAAAACATCAGTACAGAACACGAATATTTCAGCCACGGAATTATTGGTTTACCATTTGCGGCTTATCTGGGCTGGATGAACCGGAAAAAGTGGAAACGTTTACCAGATACCATCCATCCTTTCGGCCCTGTTTTATTGTTATTCGGGGCAGTGTTTTATCTTAGTGGTGTTACAGAGTGGGTTAACCTTTCGTTGCCCGTTATACTGGCAGGATTATGCTTGTGGTTTAAGGGAATAGCAGGTTTGCGATCGCAAGGGTTCCCCCTGATACTAGTATTTTTGGCAACCCCAACGGCAGTACCCTATCTCATTGCTCCCTATACACTGCCTCTTCAAAGCTTCATCGCTGGCACAGCAGGCTTTATACTGAATCAATTTGGTATGGACGTAACCGTAGATGAGATAAATCTCTACGTGGGAGGACGGATTGTAGAAGTTGCTCCCTATTGTGCAGGGCTGAAAATGTTGTTTACTACCCTCTACGTCGGCTTGATGCTGCTTTATTGGACAGATGCTTTGTCTTCACGTCGCACAGTTATAACGTTTTTATCTCTTGCTGCGATCGTTAGTACTTGTGCCAATATCATTCGTAATACTTTACTGACTTTCTTTCACGGCACAGGTCAAGAAGGGGCTTTTAAATGGCTGCATGAGGGTTGGGGTGGTGATCTTTACTCTGCTTGTATGTTGGTGTCATTAGTGCCCTTACTGAATTGGATTAATAGCTATTTTTCAGTATCAGCAGAAACTCAACAAGAAGGGGAAAGTCATTAGTCATTGGGCATTGGTTATTAATTCTTCTCCGTCACTCCCTCACTCCCTCATCCCCCTGCTTCTCTACTGATAAATATTACTGAACTCATGGTGCAATTTTATGAAGTAAAATTTTGCCTAAGTATTATAAATTTTACTGATGATTTCTTTCTCCAAGTTTTTTAAGGAAAACCAATTAAGTCAGGTGGCAGCACTTTTGCTATTGCTACTCTTGTTGGCAATAGGAGGGGTTCCCGGATACCTGACAGGACACTGGCAATGGAAACAGCCGCCACCTGTTACTACCCTCAAAGAGTTAAAACAGATCCGCCACGCTGGATTATCTCTTCCTGGTTGGCAAACTATTGAACAAGCAGAACAGCAAATTGGCGAACATAAATGGTCTTTGCAGGTACTTAAAAAAGAAGGTTCAGAATCCCAGGCAATCTTGCTTTTACTGCCGCAAAATGGGCCTATGGATCAACCAGAGGTTGAGTGGACAGACGTTAACGGCTGGGGAAGATCACGCTGGGGAAAGTGGGATATAGCTCAATATCGTTCTGCTGAATTTACTGTAAAACCGCCTGCAAAGTTGACATCTAAGGTTGAAACAAAAGTAGAAGCTAGGTTCTTTCGCGCTGTCACACCACAGCAAACCTTCGCTGTCTTGCAATGGTATGCTATGCCAGACGGCGGAAATCCATCACCTTTACACTGGTTCTTGGCAGATCAATTGGCCCAGTGGCGTAAGCACCGCACTCCTTGGGTGGGTGTGAGTATTCTAATTCCAATGGAACCTTTGGGGCAGGTAGAAACATCTTGGCCTTTAGCACAGTCTATTGGAGAAACAGTGCAAGCTAAATTGATGGCAGACCCTTTATAGAGTCTGTTACAGATGCATTTGTGTAGAGATTCTTCAATTGTCTCTCTACAATCACGTTCAGGTTAAAAATATGAAGTTATAAATTAGAATTGGTAAAATTTTTCTACTTTTTGTTGGTAAAATACTCGCAGATAAAAGAAACGTTTAGGATATTTTTAGAGTAAAATTACCACTCGGCGCGACTAATTTTTATCTCAGTTTTCCTGCACCGATGTTCATAGATCAAAGTTCTTATATGCGTGCATTCAGCGCCCTGTGTTTTGTCAGTCTTCAAGTAGGAGTTTTTTTAACAGCACCTATCCAGCTTGTTGTTGCCCAGCCTTTTCCGCCTCAAGGACAATCACCAAGGCAAGCCCCTGCACCTGTTCCGGGTACTGAGGTTGTGCCTCCAGGTGCAAGTAACGAAATTTCCTCTCAACTCAGTCGCTATCTCTTGGGGCCAGGAGATACAATTGGCGTTGTGCTTCAACGTCCTCCTGGGCCGTACCGTTTAGGAATAGGAGATGGAATTAGCGTTTCGGTGCAGCGCTTTCCAGATTTGAGCTTTCAAGCTTTAATCAACCCAGAAGGTAACATTGTAGTGCCGCTACTGGGAAAAGTTTCTTTACAAGGTTTGACTTTGGAAGAAGCTCAAGAGAAAATTCGCTTGGGTTTAAATCGTTATGTGGTTGATCCAGTAATAGTTTTAGCCTTGGCAACGCAGCGTCAAGACTTAAGTTTTCAAGCTGTAATTAGTCCAGAAGGCAACATCGTAGTGCCACAAGTAGGAACGGTGTCATTACAAGGCTTAACTTTGGAAGAAGCTCAAGAAAAAATTCGCTTGGGTTTAAGTAGCATTTTACCCGATCCAATCGTAGTAGTATCTTTGGCAGGAACGCGACCAGTTCAAGTCACCATTAGTGGAGAAATATTTAAACCAGGAATTTATCCAATTAATTCAACAACACCCCGCGTTGCTGATGCCTTACTAATATCTGGTGGTTCAACTTTAAATGCAGACCTGCGACAAGTGCAAGTACGCCGGAAGTTAATCGATGGTTCTGTGATTTCACAAACTATTGATTTATATGCAGCACTGCAAAATGGCGGTTCAATCCCTAATTTACGCTTACAAGACGGAGATGCGATACTCGTTCCTCGTCGTGAAGTTGGTAATAATGATGATTATGACCGCAATTTGGTAGCACGTTCATCCTTGTCCACACCACAGATTAGAGTCCGGGTGTTAAACTACGCTGCTGGAGGTCTTGCCATTCAATCACTACCTAACGGGAGTACCTTTGTAGATGCTTTGGGAGGAGTAAATCTCGACACTGCTAATCTCCGAGATATTGCTTTGGTTCGGTTTGATCCTGAACGAGGTAAAGCTGTTACCCAGAAGCTTGATGCAAAAAAAGCCCTAGGAGGCGATGCATCTCAAAATGTGGCGCTTCAAGATAATGATGTTCTTGTTGTTGGTCGAAACCTTATCGGTAGAATTACTAATTTCTTGACTACCATTACTCAACCCTTCTTCAATGTCCAGTCCTTTCTCCGATTTTTTGACGACTTCGGTGGCAGGTAAAATTAGTGACTCTCACCTCTTCACTGATTGTTAGCGGATGTGAAAGAGGAGGAGATAAAGGTGACAAATATAAAGCTGATAACTGATACTAATAACTGATTCTATATGCCCCTGCCATGACTCCACCAATTGTTAAACGCTATCTTATTGCTTTTGAAAAATATAAGTGGATTGGACTAGCTAGTTTTGGTTTAGTCGTAGTGGGGTCAACAGTAGTGGCTATGCAGCCAGAACCACAGACTAAATATATAGCATCTGCCGCACTTACTTATGCTGGCCCACCAGTTTCTTTCTCTGCAACTGGTAGTCAAATCCAACAGCAAGGAAAGGAACTAAATGAGGATGTTTTGTTATCAAACCAGATACTTGCCACAGTGGCAGAGAAAGTAAATATCAAACCGAAACAACTTGGTTCAAGTATTGTCCTTTCTCTACCTAAAAAAAATGCTAAGACTGGAGAATTAGAAACAAGTACCTTTGAACTAAAATATGTAGATAGTGACCCCAAACGAGCTATAGAGGTCTTGACTGAATTGATGCAATCAATGATTAAGTTGAGCAGTGACATCAATACTGGGCGATTACAAGCAATTATTGAAAAGATTAATGAGCGCTTACCACAAGCTAAACGGGAATTGCAAATTGCCGAAAAGAGACTGGAACAGTACGATCGCATAGAGCGAACGGCAATATTAGCGGCGGAAAATGGCAGTTTATTAAGTGCTGTTACTGCCAGCCAAAATCTACAACGGCAAATTCAATTAACCATTTCTGGGGTTGATGCTCAAGTTAAGAGTTTACAAAATAAGTTAGGCTTAACAGTCGGACAGGCTTATATTTCTTCTGCTCTAAGTGCCGATCCAATTATTGGTAACTTGCGAACGCAAATTTATCAAAGTGAGTCGCAAATGGCCTTGCTTAGGAAAGATTTGCGGCCGGAACACCCAACGATGGTTCAGTTGCAGCGTCAGAAACAAGCTGCTGAGGAATTGCTGCAACAACGGGCTGCGGAAGTATTAGGTGGCGATGGAACGGCGGCTCCGCTTCAGGGTAGTGTTGCCGGGATTCGCGCCCAAAGTAGCTTAGATCCAGCCCGCCAGCAGTTGGCAAACCAAATGGTGTCTTTGCAAACCCAACGGGAAACACTACAACAACAACTAGCTCAAGAAATTCAACAAGAAGCGCGACTACGCCGAGAGTATTCTCTGATACCTAATAAGCAATTAGAGCGATCGCGTTTAGAACAAGAGGTTGGACTTAAAAAAGCTATCTATGACCAAATGCAGGCGAAGTTAACTGATGCCAAAACCGCAGAGGCAGAAACTACCAGCAGCCTTAGCATTGCCAGACGCCCTACAGCAACTGCTGACGTAAAACCACCTAAGAGTGTACCTATTACCCTGGCTGTGGGTAGTTTATTAGGTGTGTTAATTGGTGGCGGGGTGATATTTTTGTTAGGAGCGCTGGAAGGTACTTTCAAAACCAGAGAGGATATCCGCGAGAGCCTCAAGCAACGAGAAGTGGCACTGTTGGGAGAATTGCCTTTAATGCCAGTTGATGATTTGCCTCAAGATGCAGTGCCTGTAGTACTTTCTGCTGATTCTCCTTATTTAGAATTTTATGAGAAATTCCGTAGTAATCTGCGCCGAATTGGTGGTAAAGCCTTAAAGGTAGTGTTGATTACTAGCACCAGTAGTCTAGAGGGTAAAACGGCAAGTGCTTATAACTTGGGTATAGCTTCAGCTCGTGCTGGTAAAAGAACCTTGATTATTGAAACAGATTTGCGATCGCCTTCCCGTTGTGCATCACTGAATGTAATTCCTGACCCGGACGCCACTATTGAACCCCTGCGTTATTACGCTAACTTAAGTGAATGCATTCGTATAGTTCCTCATGTAGAAAATTTATACATTATACCTAGTCCTGGCCCTGTGAGGCAATCCGCCGCTATTCTTGAATCTAGCGAAATGCGCCGCCTGATGGAGGATGTCCGCGAACGTTTTGATTTAGTTATTTTAGATACGGGTTCTCTCAGCATATCTAATGACCCTTTGTTAATCCAACCCTACAGCGATGGTATGGTACTTGTGGCGCGACCACACTATACACAAGAGAACATGTTAGGTGAAGCCATTGATCAATTGGTTGAATCAGAACTGGGGCTATTGGGGGCAATTATCAATGGCGCTGATATCATTGTTTCTTTACCTGAACAAGTCATAGAATCATCAACATTTACATCTAAAACAGAAGAATCAGAAGAACTTTCAGCAAGTGCCAACAAAAACTAAATAGTTTTGAATTACTTAGTACAGCTTTAAGTAAAACTGTGGTGAATTGAAAGGGGAAATTTCAACGCAAAGGATACGACGCAGAGGATTGGTAGGTAACAGTTATGTTACTAATGATTTCAGAAATTTTGTACTTAGTCCTGCCTAAACAACCCAAATAGGGGAGCAAGAATTATTCCAAAAGCAAAACCACCAATGTGTGCCCAGTAGGCAACTCCACCAGTTTCTACGCTCATGTTAGCAGCTGTTTGCAAGGTGGCAAGACCGGAAATTACATTTTGCACAATAAAAAGTCCAATTATTACTAATGCTGGCACTCTAATTGTGGTGATGAAAAATCCCAAAAATACTAGGGTCATGACTCTAGCTTGGGGAAAGCGGATAATGTAAGCACCTAGAACACCAGAAATTGCACCACTTGCTCCCAAAGAAGGAATCTCAGAATTCATGCCAATAAACCATTGACACAAGGCAGCTAAAGCACCACACGCTAAATAAAAAATCAGATATTTAACGTGACCCAATCGATCTTCAATATTATTGCCAAAAATCCAGAGAAACACCATATTCGAGATTAAGTGCCACCAACCACCGTGTAAAAATTGCGATGTAAATAACGTTATCCACTCTCCACTCCAATTAGTGGTTAACTGTTGAGGTATTACTGCATACTGACTTAAAAACTGATTTAATTGTACATTTGACGATGCATTTAACAACATCACCTCGTGAAGAAAAACTAAAATATTCATGCCAATTAACCCGTAGGTGAAATACGGGGTGGTTCGCGTTGGATTTTCATCGTAGAGGGGAAACACAAATGTTTTTCCTAATTTATTCACTAACTGCAATATAGCTTGTAAGGCTAGCAGTTGCGAAGCTTAGGCAATTTCATTAATTAGTTTGATTAAAAGTCCTGATGATACCCTGAAAATTACTGATACCAAGCTTCTTCCTTTGATTTATCGTTAAACAAACCCAAGAGTGGCCCAAGAATTGCTCCAAAGATAAAACCGCCTGCATGGGCCCAGTAGGCAATACCGCCGCTTTCCATTCCGATGTTGGTACGTGTTTGCAGACTAGCAAGCCCGTAGAAGGCTTGTTCAAGAAACCAAAATCCCAAGAAGAAATATGCCGGGACGCGGAAAGTCGGGAAGAAAAACCCTAAAGGCACTATGCCGAGAACTTCGGCGTTGGGAAAGCGGAGAATGTAGGCTCCTAAAACGCCTGCGATCGCACCACTTGCACCCAAAGAAGGGATGCTAGAATCTTGAGCGAAGAACCACTGGGTTAAGGATGCCAAAACACCACAAGATAAATAAAACAGTAAATATTTGACATGGCCTAACTTATCTTCAACGTTGTTACCAAAAATCCAGAGAAACAACATATTACCTGCTAAGTGCAAGAAACCACCGTGTAAAAATTGTGAGGTAATTAAAGTTGCCCACTCTGGCACTGATTGATGTAAAGAGACACCAGCAAAGCTTAAAGTCAGTTCTCGTGGAACTACAGCTGCAAGGCGTAGAAACCCATTTAATGCTTGCGGTGGAAGATTTGCCTCATAAAGAAAAGCGAGGACATTAGCAGCAATCAGCCCATAAGTTACATAAGGCGTGATTTTTGTCGGATTATTATCTCTAATGGGAACCACGAGCGTTTTTTCCTGAATTTTAAGACAGTAGTTACACAATACTGAATAATCCAAGTAGTTTCTTCTACCTCGTGGATGGATCTCACTTTGAGATTTAAAAACCAAAAGCCAAAAATCCACCATCGATAGTAATACATTGCCCAGTGATGAAAGATGCCGGAGTCATGCAAAGAAATGCCACTAAACCCGCGATTTCTTCGGGTTGGCCAACCCTTCCCATAGGTGTTTGTGATAGAACTAATTTGAGAAAATCTTGGTTATCGAGTACAGACTCGGTTAAAGGCGTGCGAATAGCCCAAGGTGCTACAGTATTTACCCTAATATTATCTGAGGCCCATTCAACTGATAACGATCGTGTCAGTTGATTTATAGCCGCTTTAGTCATACCATAAGGAGCGCCTGTACGATTCGAGACTAAACCCGCCAC
Organism: Nostoc sp. ChiVER01; assembly: GCF_034531155.1. Taxonomy (NCBI): domain Bacteria; kingdom Bacillati; phylum Cyanobacteriota; class Cyanophyceae; order Nostocales; family Nostocaceae; genus Nostoc; species Nostoc sp. ChiVER01. The sequence continues at coordinate 51,349 of NZ_JAVRBS010000019.1, forward strand.
AGAACTTATATTCACAATGCTGCTGTTTTCCCCATTTTGGAGCAGAGGATAAAACAGACGGCACATCTCAAAAATTGATGTCTGGTTTGTCTGGATAATGAACTCATACTCATCAACCGTGTATTCTACTACTTTTTTGCTAATATTGGTTCCGACATTATTTACCAGGATGTCTAATTTATCCCAGGTTTTGCTAACTTGGTCAAAGATGACTTGACGCCCATCATGGGTTGAAACATCTGCCGTAATCCCATAAGTAGGCAATCCTGCTTGTTCCCAGATAATTAGTTGTTGGTCAATATCTTGAGAATTCCGTGCCACGATTGTGACTTCTGCACCCAGAGATAAGAACTCGTTGGCAACAGCTAGTCCAATGCCTTTAGTGGCACCTGTAACCAATGCTCTCTTTCCTGTTAATGTCCAGCGTGGGCGTAGCCCGCCGTAGGCATCGCTCATTTGTAATAATTTTACTGATTTTTTGTTTTCAAGCTATCAATCACGTAATAGTTTATCTTGTAGGTGTCCAATGCGATCGCCTTTTATCGTAATGTAGATGATTGCAATCTCTAAACCATTCACCGCATCTAATTCCAATTGAATCGCTGACCAAACCCACAGCAAAACTGATGTTTTTTTCAAATTCTCTAGAAAATCAACTCCAGCGCTGGAACGAAACTATTCGCAATCAACCGAAAAATCCTAATGCTTACATTCGGCGAGGCATGGTTAACTTTCAACTAGCTAAGATTGATGAATCTATTCAAGACTTTGACATGGCAGAGCAATTAGATGCCCGTATCAAACCCTACCTCTGGCAACGGGGATTATCGTATTATTATGCAGAAAGATTTGCTGAGGGCGCTCAACAATTTGAAATAGATTTGACTGTGAATGCTCAAGATGTAGAAGAAACAGTATGGCGATATCTCTGCATAGCTCGTTTGTTAAGTATTGAAGAGGCGCGTAATTCTTTACTAACTGTAAAAAATGACCCTCGACGTATTATGCAGCGTGTGTATGATTTGTATGCACGAAATTGTACCCCAGATGATGTTTTAACTGTTGGTCAATCAGAAGGAATAAAGGGGAATTTTTACAGCCATCTTTACTTGGGATTATATTACGAAGTTGAGAATAATTTAGATTTAGCTCAGGAATATATAGTTAAAGCTGCTGATAATTACAAAATTGATGATTATATGTGGTATTTAGCAGAGGTACATAAAAATCTACGAGGATGGTGATAGTTTGTTTACTAATGTCCCAGGATTTTATCGCGTAGGTGCTTAATGCGATCGCCTCAGTAAGCCCAGTCCATTGTATTTTGCTGATTGCTCGGCTGCGAGGATGTTGACTCTAATCCCACACCACAAGCCTAAGCCAAGCTAACGTTCCTAATTACCCACCGCAGATAAGCTTGAACTTTCACCATCTCGACGGTTGAGTGCATTAGGGTTGCTATGCCGCGTTTCTGGGATACTCATGTTCATACACTTAGCTTTCTCACTCTTACGGGTTATCCCTCTTTTGTTACCTTCGGTAGAGAATAATCTAAAACCGTGTTTATACGTATATTTTCAACAAGAAAGTTTAAATGACATATTTAGCTTGCGATCGCACAATTAGCCCCGCAAGCAGACAGGGGAGACAAAGCGCACCTTTGGCGGGGTGAGGTTCTGGATATTATGTTTAATTGCCTACATATCATAGAGAATTAAAGCCTCCTAAGAGCAAGAAAGGGCAATGGAAGCAAGGTTTTCCAATAAGAGTGAAAAATCAGAAATACTCGACTCTTGATTTTTCTAAACCTTCTTATATACCATGAAAAGTTTTGCAATAGACCTATTGAAAAATTTTTATCTCTACAAGGACATAAAAATTAAATAGGAATCTTATATAAATTTAAACATTTACGTAATTTCCACATGGTTGGATAGATCAGATAAAGATTACAAATAGAGCTTAATAAAGATCGCAAAAAACACACAAGAAAAGATTTGGTATTAAGTTAAGTAAACTTATTTTTACATTTAAAAGAAAGTTTTGCTTTTCAATCGTATTTAATATTTTTCTGGCGTGTTTTCAATGATTCTAAGATGTTTAAATATAATGCTAAAAGCTTCAAAAAAAATTTTATTTATACCCAATTTTATTATGTCTATGCTGTAATTATTAATATATGCAAATGAGTATTACTCTTGCTGTTGGTAAAAAAGCCAAGAAGTTATATCAGACCGATAATATCCTCTGTGCATTACTGCTAATCAGCGATATTGTGGGTTTATTGTTGAGTTTGTCTCTCTGTTTATGGTTACGATTGGAGCAAAATCTCAATATTTTTGACCCTCTAATTTATTCATTTTTTTTCCTAGTTATCGCAGGGCTATATTTAGCAGATACTTATCATCCTGATACTCAAATAGCAGGTTTACGCGCTCCATCCCGTATTTTGATTAGTAATGTTGTTGTTGCCAGCATTATTGCAGTTCTCATTTACTTTACTGGTATCTGGGGTAAAGATATAGTCCTGAAACGAGGAATTTTGCTCTCCAGTTTAGGCATATTTACCATCTGGGCTATGGTATCAAGATTATGGGCAGCAAAGTGGGTGCGATCGCAAGCTCAACACAGCCGTTGGCTGATTTTGGGTGCAGGTAAAAAAGCCATTCTATTTAGTAAGACTTTTCTAAAACACAGTTCATTAGGGCGCTTGGTTGTTCTAGCAACACCAGAGACGAACACCAGTGACTTAGCAGAAAGTAATCGAGTTTCTGTGGGGAGCCTCAATGATTTACCCCAATGGAGTCAACAATCTTGGTCAGGGGTAATAGTAACAACCCCAACGGAACTATCTAGCGCACAGATACAGCAGTTGATGCAGTTACGTTTATCTAGTGTCTCCATCTATGGGATTCCCGATATTTGTGAAACCTTGTGGCAAAAACTTCCCTCATTTCTGCTTCAGGATAACTGGCTGGCTTTTGGTGCTGGTTTTAATTTAACGGCTGACAGCATTAGTCAGAAGCTCAAGCGGTTATTAGATATTGTTTTGGCATACTTGTTATTTCAGTTTTTATCTCCACTGATATTGCTAGTAGTACTGGCAATTAAGTTAGATAGTCCAGGCCCAGTGTTCTACACACAGATGCGGAGTGGTTTGGAAGGAAAGCCGTTTAAGGTTTATAAATTTCGTTCCATGTATCAGGATGCCGAAAAACGGGGAGTGCAGTGGGCGCAAGAACGAGATCCTCGGATTACTAGAGTAGGACGCTGGTTACGTCTGACTAGAATCGATGAACTACCACAGATTTTAAACGTTATCTGTGGAGAAATGAGCCTTATTGGCCCTCGTCCAGAGCGGCCAGAATTTGATATAAAGCTGCGAGAAGAAATTCCCTACTATGACTTACGTTATGTCGTCAAACCCGGAATTACAGGCTGGGCACAGGTAATGTATCCCTACGGTGCATCAGTAGAGGATGCTTACGAGAAATTAGCTTACGACCTCTACTACATCAAAAATTATTCACTAGCTCTGGATTTGGCGATCATCTTCAAAACCATTCGAGTAGTATTACTAGGCAAAGGCAGATGAATAACAAAGTTTTAGTTACTGGTGGAGCAGGATACATTGGTTCCCATGTAGTTCGTAAGTTGGGCGAAGCAGGTTACGATGTTGTGATCTATGACAATTGTTCTACAGGTTCGCCCCAATCAGTATTATCTGGTGAGTTAATTATTGGTGATTTAAAAGATTCAGAACGTCTCTATCAGGTATTTCGTCAGCATGATTTTACAGCTGTGTTACACTTCGCCGCGAGTCTGAATGTACCCGAATCTGTTGCTCATCCCTTAGACTACTACGCTAACAATACTCGCAACACCCTAAATTTACTCCGTTGTTGCAGCAACATAGGTGTGAACCGAATTATCTTTTCTAGTACAGCAGCTGTATATGGGGAACCAGAAACGAGTCATGTCACTGAATCTACACCAACTGAACCTATTAATCCTTACGGACGATCAAAACTTTCTTGTGAATGGTTGATTCGTGACTATGCAAAAGCTTCTGATTTACATTACGTAATTTTGCGATATTTTAATGTTGCTGGAGCAGAACCTGGTGGACGATTGGGGCAAATGGCAAAAGAAGCATCTCATTTAATTCGAGTTACGTGTGATGCTGCACTCAAACGCAAACTAGGAGTGAAAATTTTTGGTACAGATTTTGCTACACCAGATGGAACGGCAATTAGAGACTACATTCATGTTGAAGATTTAGCAGCAGCACATTTAGATGCTTTGGCTTATTTAGAAAAAGGTAACGAAAGCCAGATTCTGAACTGTGGTTATGGGCAAGGATACAGTGTACGTGAAGTTATTGAACGGGTTAAGGTTATTTCTGGGGTAGATTTTCCGGTTATTGAAACAGAACGCCGTCCTGGCGATCCTGCTTGTGTGATAGCTAGTGCTGATAAAATCCGCAAATTACTGGGTTGGCAACCAAAATATAATGACTTAGATCAAATTGTGTCCACTACCCTAGCCTGGGAAATGCGCCGGAAAGATTTGATGCTGGCATCCTCCACACGCTGATTTGGAGTAGCCACTTGAGCAGAACCCTATAACCAGCTTTTTATAGATTGTCTTGTTCCCATCCGGAGATTGGGAATGTTTTAAATAGGTTTAAACTGATGGGCAGTACCGTGGTTTTACTGGGGCGATTCACGTAAACGAAAACCGCTACATTATCTGCAAACACTAGATTATGAACAAGTTGAGCCAGTGAAATTTGCAAATATCTCCTTATAGCATTATGTAGAAAAAGCCGTAAGAATACGTATGTCATTTGGAGAGAAGCTTGATAACCTTTTACTAAATCTTCATAGATTATCCAGACCTAATACTTTCTCAAGGTAGTTTTGATGGTTTGTAGTAAGCACTTTAGTGGTTTGAAAATCAAGACTTTAGTCTTGACTACAAACTTGCTTACTCATTAATTTAAACTTCACAAAGTACTAGTTGCAATTAAAAAGGAGCAATTTCAGACAATATTGAGCCAGTTGATCTATCCTCTTGTACTTCCCCGCTCTATATGAGTACAAATGAGCGAAGTAAATATTTAACAGTTTCATTATCTAAAGTATTACGGAAATTATGCGTTCCCAACAAGACAACGAAGATACGATAAATTTTCAACAGTATTGGCTGATTGTAAAAAGACGTTGGTTACTGATAGCAATCATTATTGCGTCAGTCTTTGGAATCACAGGTTTGGTTACTTTTACCCAAAAACCAATTTATGAAGCCGAGGGTAAACTTCTTTTTAATAAGCAAAGTGGTATCTCTTCCTTAACAGGTGTAAGTGAGCAGCTTGGACAACTCAGTGGGGTGACAAATCTATCTAATCCTTTGGAAACTGAAGCCGAAATTATTCGCTCGAACCCCATTGCTCAAAAAACCATCGCTGAATTGCAACTCAAAGATAAGCTAGGAGAACCTTTAGAAATAGAGACTTTTCTGGGTAAATTGAAAATCAAAAGTGTCCGAGGGACGGATATTTTGCAGCTTTCTTACCGTAGTAACAGTCCTGAAGAAGCCACAACTGTCATCAATAAATTGATGAATAATTATGTACAAAATAATATTCGGGCTAACCGTTCTGAAGCTACAGCCGCCCGAGAATTTTTAAGTAAGCAATTACCATTGGTGGAGGTAAAAGTTACACAAGCAGAAGTAGCACAGCGTCGGTTTAAAGAAAAATATGAGGTTATTTCTTTAGAAGAAGAAGCTATCCAAGGAGTTAAAACGCAGAATGACTTATCCAGCCAAATAACTCAACTGCGGGCGCAGTTAGTTGATGCTAGAACCCGTTCTGGTGCTTTGCAAAATCAATTGGCATTGAACACACGCCAAGCTATGGCACTTAGCACTTTAAGCCAATCAAAAGCAGTGCAACAAGTGCTATCAGAATACCAGAAGGTTCAAGATGACTTAGCTGTTGAGAGGTCACGATTTACTGATGACCACCCAATTATTACTAGTTTATTAAATAAGGAACAAGCTCTCAAAGAGCAGCTAGAAGGAAGAGTGACCCAAACTCTAGGTAGTTCACAACCTATCCCAGAGCAAGATTTGCAAATGGGAGAACTCAAACAGACTCTAACCGCTAGTTTGGTGCAAGTGGAAGTAGAACGGTTGGGGTTGGAGAATCAAGCTGGTGTGTTGATGAAGGCATTTGGACTTTATCAAGCACGTCTTAAAATTTTACCTAAACTGGAACAACAACAGCTACAGTTACAACGGCGGCTACAGATTGCCCGAACAACCTATGAAGAAATGCTGAAACGATTGCAAGAAGTTCAGGTGCTAGAAAATCAGAATGTGGGTAATGCCAGAATTGTTTCTGAAGCTTTACTCCCGAAAAAACCAGTTTCTCCTCGTATCCTCTTGAATTTGGCGTTAGGGGGATTTTTAGGATTTTTCTTAGCTATTGGCGTAGCTTTATTGCTAGAAGCTGGAGACAAGTCTGTGAAGACGGCAGAAGAAGCTCAACAATTGTTGGATTATCCTTTGTTGGGTACAATTCCGCTTTTTGATCAAAAAGCTAGGCTGGCTCGTGGTGAGAGTACAACTGAATTGCCCGTACTCGATAACCCTTATTCTTCAGTTAATGCAGCCTTTGAAATGCTCCAGATTAACCTGGGTTTTACCTTTTCTGATAAGGAATTGAAGGTAATTGTGGTGAGCAGTTGTGTGATGAATGAGGGCAAGTCTTTTGTGGCAGCTAATTTAGCAGTGGCTACTGCCCAAATGGGACGGCGAGTGCTATTGATTGATGCAGATATGCGCCGCCCGCATCAACACAAAATGTGGAAAGAACCTAATTTGATGGGGTTAAGTAATGTTTTAGTGGGACAGGCTACGCTAGCAGAAGTTGCTAAGGAAGTGGTGATAAATGTAGAATTGCTCACTGCTGGCACCATGCCGCCCAATTCTGCCGCACTACTGGATTCACAACGGATGAATGAGTTAGTGAAAAAAGCTGCTCAAGATTATGACTGCGTGATTATTGATACTCCACCTTTGAGCGTTTTGGCTGATGCCTCGATAGTAGGCAAAATGGCAGATGGAATGTTGCTAGTTGCACGTCCTGGTGTAGTTAATTCTGCCACAGCTAAGGCTACAAAGGCATCGTTAGAACATTTGCGTGTGCCGATGTTGGGAATGGTAGTGAATTGTGTGTCTATCGATCATAGTGAGTGTAGTTATTACTACACTTATACAAATACTGGAGAGAATAATTCTAGTAGGAGAAATAAGATTAAGTCTAACTTAAATAGAATTACTGGATTAAAATTACTCTAACTAGTAAATAATTTGGGTAAACCAGTATTTTTTCTGATGTGGTTAACGATTTAGGTTATGTAAAATTACGGGCGAAGATGAAGAGAATGTGGATAATTTAGGAGTTAAATTATACAATTATGATTCGTAAAATACTCATCATTGGTAATATTTCAGAAAATTATCAATTAGGTTCTATATTGGCCAGAGCATCTCAAGAGTTAGGCCTTTTATTTTATACCGATGATACAAATTGGAATTCCTATGCCCCATCTATGAAATATGTATGGGGTAAAGGATTTTTCAAAATATCAGGAAAACGCCCTTTGGAATGGTGGTCATTTAATAAAAAAGTATTTAATTTAATAAAGGAGCTACGTCCACAGGTTGTTTTAGTAACAGGAATTTTACCTTTGAGAAATGAAGTGTTCGATATATGTTCTCAAATAGGTGCAAAAATTGTTAATTATTTAACTGATTATCCGTGGAATCCCAACCATAAAAGTATAGTTTTTTTATCAAATCTTAAAAATTATCATTTAGTTATATCTACAAAAACAAAAATCTTGTCAGAGCTAATTAAACATGAAGTTAAAAAAGTTCATTTTTTGCCATTTGCCTATGATCCTTTCCTTTGTCATCAGCCGATAAACCTTTCTCAATTTGAGCGAGATTCATTTAGAGCAGATATTTCTTTTATAGGTGTAGGTGATAGTGAACGTATTCCTTTTTTGAATGCTATAGCTTCATTAAATGGATTTAATTTAAAAATTTATGGTCCAGCATGGGACAAGCTGAATCTAAAAACATGGCAAAAACTGCCAGCAGTTTTTGATCATGAATTCCGATTGGCTATTTATTGTTCTAATTTGTCACTTGGTATTGTTAGAAAACGTAATAAAGATGAGTCAACTATGAGGACGTTTGAAATAGCAGCCTGTGGTGGATGTGGAATTTATGAAGATACTCAAGAACACAGAGAAATCTTAGCAGGATATCCTGATTATGGTTTCTTTAGCTCACCAGAAGATTTAGCTAATAAGTGCAAATGGTTATTGCAAAATCCTATTGAAAGAGAACAAATGCGAAAGTTTGGTATACAAGTTATTACCAAAGATACAAATACATATACAAGCCGATTAAAAACTATATTAGATTTGTGCTGTGAGTAGACATTATGGAAAATTACTATAATATCTCTTGGTTAGAGCAAGATAAATTACATAAGACAAGCATATTTAAGCGTTTATTTTACTTTTTTAGTCGTCCTTTACTTTCTATATATGCTAGCCAATTTTTATCTCCACAGGCTCTCAAAATTCTTCAACCATCTCTAGTCCTTCCCGGGCGTGGAATGCCTTTAGAAACTCGTCGTCTTTGGGGAGCAGCGTTGTGCAAAATTAAAGAAGCTACTATCCTTGTTCAAGGGACTGGAACTGGCTGGGATGTCATTTCTTGGGCAAGATTAAAGCCTAAAAAAATTATTGCAACTGATTTATTTGAATTCAAAGATTCTTGGAGTGAAATTACATATTATTGTAAAGAATCATTCAATGTTGAAGTTGAATTTTATCAATCTCCTTTGGAAAATCATTCATTTATCAAAGATGAATCAATCGATTTATGTGCGTCAGATGCAGTTTTTGAACACTGTCAAGATTTAAAATCAGTTGTAAAAGAATCATATCGCGTTTTAAAACCAGGAGGGGGTCTATATGCTAGCTATGGGCCTCTATGGTTTTGTGCTGGTGGCGATCATTTTTCAGGTCGTGGTGGGTTAAAAAATGTGTTTAACCATTTGTTGCTAGATTCTGAACAATATATGAAATATTTTCTATCATTTATGCAAAGTAATGAAGATTTTCAAAGTGGAAGACGTTATATTGAGCTTGATTTATTTTCACATTTAAGTACTCAAGAATACTGTGAAATTTTTCAAGAAGTAGGTTTCCAAATAAAAGATTTAATTCTTCAATTTGACCCTAAATCTTTAGCATTTAAGGCTAAATTCCCTGAATTATTTAAACAATTATCTAATAAGTATATTAATAAATATGAAGATGATTTTTTAATTGCTGCTAATCTTGTCCGCTTGGGCAAGCCATTTAATAATAAGTAACTATTAGAGTAATCGAGGTTTAGTTTAAAACTTTTTTAAATAAGTAAATCAATCACATAATATTATGTTTTAACACTATTCTTTTCATTTTATTTAACCTTGCTTTGCAAAGAATCTAGCTATGGCTCATTTTTTATATTCTTGCCATCCAAGCAAATGCAAATACATTAAAAGTGGTAGATAAATGAACTATCGACAACGCCTCTATGATAATTATGTTTCAGGAAACAAAAAATTTCAGCGCGATTTAAATGCTAATCCTTATAAGCAGGATAATCGAAACATAATAAACCTGCAATATGCTATGAGTAATTGGTTAAAAGGAATTGCTCAAAACGGTAAAGTTTTAGATATTGCTTGTGGATCTGGTAATATTCTGAGCTTACTTCAAGCTGAGGGGTTTACTGACTTACATGGGGTAGATATAAGTCAAGAACAAGTTAATATTGCTCGTCAGCAGTTCCCTCAAGTCATTTGTGCTGATGCGATTGAATATCTATTGCAAAACCCAAATAAATTTTCTCTAATTACAGGCTTTGATATATTGGAACACTTTAATAAAAACGAAGCAGTTAAATTTTTGGATGCTATATACTCTGCTCTAGTTCCTGGTGGTCATCTCATTTTACAACTGCCAAATGGTGATTCACCACTCTCCGGCGGTGTGGTATATGGTGATTTAACTCATGAAGTAACTTACACAACTATTAGTTTAAAACATATACTTTTAGCCTGTGGTTTTGGAGATGTCCAATTTCAAGAACATGGGCCACAACCAACCTCTTTAAAAGGCGTAGCCAGATTTGGAATCTGGAGCGTAATCAGGCAAATAATCAAGCTAATTCATTTTGTAGAAACTGGAGGCCCTTCAACGGGAATCTATACAAGAGTTATGCGTGCTTATGCTGTGAAGGCTAGTTGATATGCCTAAACATCTTTTTAAGATATTAGACAAAGTTACTCCTGGTGCATCGCGTAGTCTTGGCTGGGAAGTTTTGATGTCTGCTCTCTCTTTTCCTGCTTCTCTATTGCTCAATCGCACATTAGGTGCTGAAGATAGAGGTTTACTTGCATTAGTAATACTTGTCCCATCAAGTATTTTTGTTTTAGGTACTTGTCAGTGGGACAGGCTATTAAAAGGTTTGATTACCTCAAAACAAATATCAGTTAGAGAAGCATGGCGTAGAACTATATATTATGCTTTCTGCCTTTCTATCATATTTATTCCACTTGGAGTATTTGCAAGCCTAGTTTTTGATAAAATTCCACAAAACTTTCGTTGGCTCAGTATTGTATATAATGCAAATTTTCCTATATATTTTATCGGTGGCTGTCTATCTGCAATTTACGTTGCAGCTGGCAGTATTGATGGACAATATTTAATGCGAATAGGGCTACAAGGTAGTTATCTAGTTTTAATATATGCATTACTGTTAACAAACTTACTATCTGTTAAATCAGTAGTATTTATTTATATTGCCATCCATACTATTTCTTTAGGAATGGGATGGTTTAAAAAAGAACAGCTGATTACAGGAGAAATTAGTCAACAAAGGCCTCCCCTAGTCCCTCTTTTTCATGCTTTTTTTCCTTATTCACTAGAATCATTTTCGACAAGAATTGATATATGGGCTTTTTCTATCTTTGGTTCCTTGGTGAGTCTTGGTCATTACACTGGAATTACTGCACTCATGCTGCCAGTCGGCTTAATATCAAATGCTTTAACCAGTGCTAGTACAGCAAAATTAGATTGGACAAATCCTGATATAGTACGTCGTTATTTAATAAAAACAGTCAAGGTTTTATTATGCCTTATGTTAGTTCTGGTTATAGGAGGTATCTTATTAGGTTCTTCTATAATGAAGTTACTTTTGGGAAGAAGTTTCGAGGGTGGTGAGTGGATGATTCCTTGGATTGCTGTTATTGTTGTGGGGCAAGCTGCCGCTATACAGTTTCATTCGGCTTTGCAACTATCAGGTGCTTTAAATGCCTATTTGATAATTCAAACAATAGAACCATTTTTACGTTTGATAATTGTCTTATTTTTAGGAATGTGGTTGTCAGAGTTGGGGATTTTGATAGGTATAACAGTCTCATTTTCCTTAAAAGTAGCAGTATGTATTTACTTTCATAAAAGAATAGAAATAAAATTTATATAGTTGAGGAGTCAATGATGAATACAAATTATGATGCGAGTGAAGTTTGGAAACAAGAGTTAGAGCTTCAAGGATATGAACATCACTGCTACTCAGCAGAAAATTTAAAAAAGATTAAAAGGCTTGGGCGAGTTTGGCAAACAATACTGAGAATCACAAAAGTTACTCCATCTGAGCGGTTGTTTGAATTGGGGTGTGGAGGAGGAATACATTTAGCAAGTTTGGCTGTAAATGGGTTTGAAGTTCACGGTATAGATGTTTCTGCTACTGTAGCATCAAGAGCGAATAATTATTTAGAAGAGATTAGGAAGTTTCAGGATATTAAAGCAACTATCGAAGTTGCTAATATTTTTAATTATGAAAGTACTAATTCTTATAATATGTGCTTTCATTTCGGTGTAGTGGAGCATTTTCTGGAATTATCACAACGTCAGCAAATTTGGAATAAACTTTATTCTTTAACTAAACCAGGCGGCTGGATTGTTTCTGTAGTTCCGTGTGGTCAGCATATTATGAGGAAATTAGTTAGAGAACGAGGTTTAGGTGGTTATAATGTGCCTGAAATAGACTATAGCTGTAGTTTACACAAGAAAGAATTTGAAAATTTATCGCTACAGTGTATTCAATCAGTGCCTCACAATTACTTTGGATTCCTTGCAGCACACCCTTCGTCAGTAATTTCTAAAATTATTTATCCTGTGTGCTTCATTCTTAGCAATATTACTATTCCTTATATTCCTCTGTCTGAGGATATTAAGGAACACTGGGCGCAAACACTTATAGTAGTTGGCAGAAAGCTACCTCTTTAAATATGAAAATATCTATTGTTGTTGGCGGAAGATGGCACGCTTTTGACTTAGCAAGAGAATTGCATTCCGCAGGTGTTTTACATCGTTTAATCACCAACTATCCTAAATACAAAACCCGCAAATGGGGAATCCCTGATGATAAAGTAGTAAGTTTGCCTTTAACTCTTCTATTAGGAAAAGCTATGTACCACATAGGCAAAGAAAACTTGGTGATGAAATCCCAAGCTTTATTGCACAATCTATTTTCTAAAGCAGCAAGTAGATACCTAGAAGGCAGTACTGTAGTACATGGCTGGTCAAGTTTTTCTGAACCTGCTTTGCACTGGACAAAACGGAATAACATACCCTTTTTGTTAGAACGTAGTTCTTCTCACATGAAGGTGCAATGTCAACTATTGAGGGAAGAATATAAGCAATTAGGTTTGCATTGGACAGAAACACACCCAGAGATTGTAGCCCAGGAATTACGAGAGTATGAAATGGCAGATAAAGTTGCAGTACCAAGCTTGTTTGTAAAACGTAGTTTCATAGCTCAGGGTTTTCCTGAAAAACGCTTAGTACTTAACCATTTTGGCACAAATATCAAAAGCTTTTCATCGGGATTAAAACAGGATAATCTATTTCGCATTATTTATGCTGGTTCTTTAAGTGTACGTAAGGGAATTTATTATTTAGTTAAAGCTTTTAGGGAGGCAGATATATCAAATAGTGAATTATGTTTGGTTGGTGGAGCTACGACAGAAACTCCTCATTTAATAACAGAAGCAGATAAACGAATTAAATTGATTGGTCATGTACCGCAGTTGCAATTAGTAGACTACTACCGTAATAGTAGTGTTTTTGTTATGGCAAGTATTGAAGAAGGGCTGGCTTATGTACAAGCACAGGCTCTTGCGTGTGGGTTGCCGTTAATTTGCACAACTAATACTGGTGGCGAAGATTTATTAAGGATGTCTGGTGTGGAATCAGTTAAATTAGACATGGGTATAGAAGAGTATCCTGCCGGATATTTAGTACCTGTAAGGAATAGTGAGGCGATCGCTATCTGTTTAAAAAACCTAGCTAATAATTCTCAACTTCTCCAAGCTAAACGAGAGGCAGCCCTAGCTATTCGCAATGTTAGTACGGGACTGGATTGGAGCAGTTACACTCAACGAGCGATCGCTACCTATGAAAATTTACACAATCCGCAAGTGTAGACTTTAGGGTATTTCTATATCAATAAGATTGATAGTTACTTCGTTATCTAAATGATCAATGTTTATAAAGTCATCTATTTTCCTTATTATAAATTTAATCGTTGTGATAGTTTGCGCTTTGCTAGGATTGCTTGAACTATCTCTAGGTTTACTAGCATTTATTCCTTTATTTTTAATAATATACATATCATTTTTAGAGAAAAGTGTTGAATTACGATTCCTGTCTATTGCTCATATGATAGGTCAGTTTTCTTGCTGGGTAATTGGCTTTTTAGGATGTTTTTACATACTGCCATCAACAAGATATCAAATTGGTAAACATACAATCACTACCATGATTTTGATTAACTTAGTAATGTGGGCGAGTTTGATAGGAAGTTTGATGGCTCTAAAGGTTAGACTTTTGCCAAAGATGCAAGTTAGATTTTCACCATTATCAACTCAGTTAACTAGTAATGGAGTTGTTATTACAGGTATTGTTTTTGTATTAAGTTCACTTTCTAATTTCATATTTGGTTATTATGATGCTAGGTATGCAGGAAATATTTCATCTGATTCACCACTTTACTTCCTTGGAGCTATCAGCAGTTTGCAGTATCTCTTTTTCTTTCTTCTAGGAACTCGTCTACAAGTACCGCTTATTTCACCTAAAAATTTTTTCCCACTATTTTTTATATCTTTTACGGTGATATTGTCTAGTATGGCTGGAGGAAGAGAGCCAGTTATTCGTTCAATTCTTTTCTTTTTTATAGGCAGTATTTATGGAGGAAAAATAAAATTTTTCATTCTCAGAAACATTTTCTTGTTTTTGGTTCCATTTCTTTTAACCTTTATTATTGTCTTGGGATATGCTCGTGCAGAGCAAAGATTTTATAACGGGGATTTTAGTGATCGCCTGGCAACTATTTCGCAAGTAATGCTAGGTAAGATAGAATTTCAGAGTAATGAATATGATGATCCTGTATTTGGACTTTTAACTAGAATTACAGAACCAACAGGACAATTAGTGATTGACGCTGTTGTTGATAGACAAAAATATATTGGCTTGCAGAACTTTGAACGAATTGCTAGCATTTTCATCCCAAAATTTATTACAGGAGAAAAATTACCACTAGATGATGGTTCAGAAAGGTTACGAGATAACTATGGTGTGAATATTACTGAATTCACATCTGCACCGATAACATTTATGGCTGACTCCTTTGAACGAGGTGGCTATTTGATGGTTTTCTTTGCCTCGTTAATCCTATCTATTTGGTTAACTTGTGTGGGAAGTTTTCTTAGTTTGGTCAAACAACCGCTACTTAAACCAGCTTTGCTATGTTCTTTTTCTTTTGTATGTTTGCGTCTTTATACTCCATCAATTCTTGGTGTAATAAGTACAGTTACTTATTCATTCTTGCGAGATTTTATCTTGATAAGTTTGTTGATATCTCTTATAGATTTTAGCGTCAAACTATCTTTTAAAGGTCAAACTAAGTAAGTAGTCAGTTATGAACTATTTATATCATAAAAAAAGATTTTATAGATTAAATATGAAAGTTATTTAATCAATACTTATTAAGCTTTTATAGTATAAATAATTATATTACTTAATTACTATTAAAGCTTATTAAAAGGCGCAATAATTAATATTTAAGGTAATTTATTTGTTATTACATAGCTAGGTTATTCCCATTAATTTACTCAGAAAATATTATGAAAATCCTTTACTTTGTAACAGATGCCTTTGGAGGAAGAGGAGGTATCTCACAATACAACCGAGACTTCATTAATTCTCTCTGTAGTCTTGAAAACTGTGATGAAGTGGTCGCAATTCCCAGAAAAAAACTTGTTGATCGCATTGAGGCTTTGCCCCAGAAGCTCACATATATTACTTTAGGACTAAAAGGGAAATTCGCTTATATTCATACCGTTTTTCGTACCATTAGAGTTAACTCCAAATTCGATTTAATTGTCTGTGGTCATCTTTATATGCTGCCGCTTGCCTGGCTGGTTAAACTGTGGACAAAAGCGCCTATTCTTCTAGAAATCTATGGGGTCGAAGCCTGGAAGCCTCATAACAGACTAGTTAACTATTGTCTTCCAGCAGTAGATTGTGTTGTCTCTATCAGCCAAATTACGTTGGATCGCTTTCAATTCTGGGCGAATATACCCAAAGTGCAACAATTTTTGCTGCCAAATGCGATCGCTCTCGAACAGTATGGGTATGATGAGAAAAATGCTCAACTTATTTCCCAATATGGACTGAAGGACAAGATAGTTCTGATGACATTGGGACGCTTGGACTCTTATGAACGATGTAAAGGGTTTGATGAAGTAATCGAGTTGCTGCCTAAATTGAGCGAAATAATTCCTAATTTAGTCTATTTAATAGTGGGAGAAGGATCGGATAGAGAGAGATTAAAACAGAAAGTGCGATCGCTTAATCTTCAGGCAAAAGTGATTTTCACAGGATTTATTTCTGAAGCTGAAAAAGCCGACTACTATCGCCTAGCAGATGTTTATGTCATGCCGAGTAAGGGAGAAGGATTTGGCTTTGTTTTTTTAGAAGCAATGGCTTGCGGTATTCCCGTAGTTGCGAGTAAGGTTGATGGCAGTCGTGAGGCAGTACGAAATGGTTTATTAGGCATTCTTGTTAATCCTGATGATCCAGAAGAAGTAAAGGCGGGAATTATAGAAGCTTTAAAGCGCCCCAAAGGAGTAATACCACAAGGATTAGAGTATTTTTCCTATGAAAATTTTGAGCGGAGGTGTCACAAGATTTGCGACCAAATATTGCAAGTATGTAGCAGATGAAAAATTTTATCGATTGGAATTCAAAAATCACTCAACAACTTTGCTCGAAATCACAGTTATGCTGCTCAATCTACCAATCAAATTCTTAAACACATGTGTGGTATATACGGTTACATAGGTAGAGAAGACTTTAATACATCAAATGTCTTAGCTGCTCTGCATCATCGAGGTCCTGATTCCCAAGGTACGTGGCAAAGAACTGTAGGAGCAAACCACATTCATCTACTGCATACTCGTCTGGCAATTGTTGACCTTAGTCCTGCTGGGCATCAGCCTATGGTAGATGCAAAAACAGGTAATGTAATTATTTTTAACGGGGAGATTTATAATTTCTTGGAACTACGCCAAGAATTGAAAGCACAGGGTGTAGAGTTTACGTCTCATAGTGATACAGAAGTTTTGTTATTAGGTTATCGTGTCTGGGGTGAGCAAATAGTGAAACGCCTAGACGGTATGTTTGCTTTTTTATTGTTTGACTTTATTCAACAACGCCTATTACTAGCACGAGATCACATTGGAATTAAACCACTATACTATGCTCAAACTCGCGGCGGAGGCATTGCTTTAGCATCGGAAGTACGAGCATTAATTAGCTCTGGATTAGTAGCAACAGACTGGGACGAACAGAGTATTTCTGAGTATTTAATATATGGCAGCGTCCAAGAACCACGTACTATCCGGCAAGCAATTAAAGCTTTTCCCCCTGCTCATTATGCTTATATTGATTTGCAGACAGACTTAGCCCCTATATTTATTCCTATTTGTTATTGGAATTTAGCCCAATACGCAAGCAATCAGATACGGGAACCGACATTTCAAACAAGTCATACCAAAGTTTTGCTACATACTCTTAAAGAGCAGCTCATTGCTGATGTTCCTGTGGGTTTATTTTTGTCAGCCGGAATAGACAGTACAGTGCTTGCTAGTATGCTAGCTCCAGTTATGCAAGGTCATCTCTCTACTTTTACCTTGGATTTACAAGACTCTACTAGAGATGAGAGTAATTTGGCAGCTATGACTGCACAAAAACTCCAGCTTAAACATCATGTAGCTTATTTGTCTCATAAAACACTAAATACTTGGTTGTTTGATAGCTTTAGTGCAATGGATCAACCATCATCAGACGGTACAAATATTTATCTTATTTCTAGAGCTTCATTAGAACAAGGTATAACCGTTGTTCTTAGTGGTTGTGGTGCAGATGAGTTACATGGTGGCTATCCTCATTTTGTTTCCATCGCAAAGTTATATCAACTTGGAAAGTGTTTGGGTGATTTGAAGTCTATACTTGTGCCTTGGATAGAAAATATCAAGGGCTGGCGTAAGCATACTATTTATCAAGAAAGATTAAATCTTTTATTCCAACAAATAGATTCGCCTTCCAGAATGTTAAAAGAAATGCGGCGTTTCTTTACCCCTAAGCAAATATCTGCGTTTTTGACTATAACAGCAGATTATGACAATACAGTGGCAAATTGCGATGATGAAACAGACAGCAAACTCAATCTTGATGTGGAAACTCTAATTTCTCTTGGTGAAATTCAAGGCTACCTCAGAAATACCTTACTAAGAGATAGTGACTGGGCTACAATGGCGAATCAGCAAGAACTACGGGTACCCTATTTAGGTAAGCGCTATATCGAAAAAGTAATGCAAATTCCTTGGAGTGATAAACGAACAACTAAAAAACAGAAAAAGCCCCTTTTATCTAGTCAAATTCCGCCAACCTTACAGCACCCTCTGAACCGTCAGAAAACAGGTTTTGATTTAGATTATGCAATGTATTTAAGCGGCCCTTTGCGAGACTGTTTACATGCAGCCTTTACTCACCTTAATCAAGGTTACGGCTTTGAGCTAAATGCTGACCGAGTAGAACATGATTTAAAAATTGGCGATCCGGCAAAACAAGTTCGTCGTTACTGGGCGCTGACGAGCCTTGGGTTTTATCTGCAAAAGCATAGCTAGGTAATAATGCAAAACCAACTTAAGATTCTGCACTACATCCCCGTTTACGCGCCTGCTTGGCAGTTCGGTGGGCCTGTACTTAGTGTTAGCCAACTTTGTGAAGGATTAGCTGCCCTTGGCCATGAAGTAGAGGTACTTACTTCTAATGCTGGGTTAAATAATCAGCCAGAATTGCCTATCAACCAGCCAACCATCCGTAATGGAGTCAAAGTCACATATTTTCAGCAAGAACCAGGGATGGGTATTCATTGCCCAGATATGGAAGAAGCAGTAACAGCAAGAGCTAAGGAATTTGACATTATCCATATTACAGGTGTTTGGCAGCGTACCAGTGGAGCGGCTTGCAAAGCAGCCAAACATCAGGGTATTCCCTATATAGTATCGCCTAGAGGCGCACTAGGTCCTTACTCTTGGCAACAGAAAACAGCTAAAAAAATACTGTATTATTTATGGCAAGAACGCTTCAATGTGACAAATGCAGATGGTATCCACTACACTAGCAAGCAAGAATTACAGGAATGTCGTTGGCTCAAACTACCAGGACAATCTTTTATCATTCCCAACGGTTTAAACACTAAATTTTGGCAGCCTGCCAAAGAAGAAGCAAAAGGATGGCGTAAATTTCAAAACTTTAGTGAAGATGACTTCATAATTTTGAATGTAGGTCGTCTCCACCACAAAAAAGGGTTAGATTTATTACCTCAGGCTTTAGCATCCTTACAACATCTCAAGTGGCGGATGGTTTTTGTGGGTAGCGATGATGATGGTACTAAAGGAAAATTACAGCAGCAGTTTCAAGTAGCAAACCTATCAGACAGAGTTATCTTTTTAGACAGATGTGAACCTAAGGAACTACCAGCCATATACTCTGCTGCTAATTTATTTGTCCTGCCCAGCCTTCATGAAAATTTTGGAAATGTTGTTGTCGAATCTTTAGCCTGTGGATGTCCTGTTTTAATTTCAGAGAAAGTAGGTCTACATAATGAGGTAGCTGAAGGTTGCCTGGGATGGGTGCGTTCTAGAGTTCCATCAGAGTGGACTAAGGCTATTGGAGAACTAATCCAATTTCCTAAAAAAATGCAAGAAGTAATATCGGCATCTAAAAAATATGTAGACTCTACTTATTCTATCAAAAAAACTGCTTTACAAATGGCTAGTAATTATTTTGAGATCATTAATCAATAGTAAATCAAACAATAAAAAACTATGAAAAGCCATCAAAAATGTATTCTTTGTAGTTCTAATAATATTGTTCCTCACTGGAACAATGCTAGAGGATACAACGTTAGTAAATGTTTAGATTGTAGCTTTTTATTCTTAAATCAAATAATCAATAAGCATGAATTAGAAGATTATTATTCTCAAAATTATTTTATGGCATCATATGCTAAAGATGAAAAAAAATTAATTGATGTAGCAAGGAATCCCAAAATTATTTCCGAAGCTAAGGAATATGCGAGTTTGATTAAGTTTTATCAGCCAAACGCTCACAACGTGGGTGAAATAGGATGTTCCTGGGGATATTTATTATATAATTTACAAAGTTTTGGTTATTCTGCTAAAGGGTTTGAGTTAAGTAAAACAACAGCAGAAGTAGGTAGTAAACAGTTAGGCATCAAAATAATTCCAGGTTTTTTTGAAGCGCAAGATAAACAATTTGATGTTTTAATTCTTAGACATGTACTAGAACATGTACCTAATCCTCAAGATTTACTAGAAAAAATTTATGCTTCTATTAAGAAGGATGGATTATTCATTTTAGAAGGACCAAACCTAGACTCTATAAGTTCACGATTATTTGGCAAAAATGTTTCTTGGGTATCTCCACCTGATCATATAAGTTTTCCTAATTTTCGATCTTTGATAATGGCGTGTGAGAAATTAGGTTTGACTTGTATTTATCAAAATAGTCGTCGTGGCAGAGGAATATCAGTTTTCCATCAAGCACTTTTAAATACTGTAAGTTTAATTTTTGGAGGCAAAGAAAGAGCAAAAGTAAACTTAGGTGGAATTAACGAAAAAGCTCCTAGCCAAGGTTTAAGTAGTCTAAAAAATGCTGCATTGAAAACTGTTAATTTTTTAGATTTACTTTCTTCACCAATTCACCCATTCTTAAAACAAGCATTGCTAGAAGAAGAAATGTTAATAATTTTTAAAAAACCATGACAAAATTACTTACTATTTCAGTAATTATTCTAACAAAAAATGAAGTTTGTAACCTTAAACAATGTATAGATTCTTTACAGTGGTGTCAAGAAATTATTGTTGTAGACTCAGGCAGTACTGATGGAACAATACAGTTAGCAGAATCACTAGGAGCCAAAGTTTTTACCCATATTCCACCTCCACCGTTCAAAATTTCTGAGCAACGTAACTGGGCTTTACAAAATTGTAATTTAAAAAGTGAATGGGTATTATTTTTAGATGCTGATGAAGTTATTCCACCCAATTTAGCAACAGAAATTCAGCGTGTATGTTCTGCCAATAATCAACAATATAATGCTTATGAACTGCCTGCGCGTTACCTGTTTTGGGGTAAATGGCTTAAGCTTACACAAGGATATCCTAATTGGCATTCTCGTTTACTCAAACTAGAAGAAGTCACTTTTACAGGTGGTGTTTGGGAACACTTTGCTTCAGGTACGCAAGTTGGCAGAATTAATATTCCTTACGATCATTATGCTAATTCTAAAGGGTTTGGAGATTGGTTAGAACGGCATGATCGCTATTCTTCTTGGGATGCCCAAAATGTTGTTAATTTTCTAGAAACAGGTAAAGCATCTGCTTTAGGAACTGAACGCAAACTAAAACTTAGATTATTGGCGGCTAAACTTTGGTTTCTGCGCCCCATTGTCAGATTTATCCAAATGTATTTTCTAAGATTAGGTTTTTTAGAAGGAATTACGGCTCTTATTTTCTGTCTACTCTATGCCATATATGAATTTATGATAGTAGTCAAAATTATAGAACTGAGACGTAAAAAATCTGGATTAGCCCTTTGATGATTCCACAATAAATGCATGGAAAAAATCACGATTATAACTCAATATTTCTACCCTAGCCATGCTGCTACCGCGCAACTAATGACCGATTTAGCCAAAGGACTTTCTCGAAAAGGCTATCAGGTAAATATATTTACAGGTACTCAGGCAAAAGACACTACTCCTGAATTCTCAAATCAAGTCGCAATCAACCGTGCCTTCTCTCCTATTGCAGCCAACACTAGTATTTTAAGTAAAATTATTAGTTCAATATTTTTTCTTTTAGGCGCTTTGAAATATGTGATATTTTTAGTACCTCGTACTACGCCAGTTTTAATCGCTTCTAATCCACCATATGCTGGAATTTTAGGTATTATTTTTAAAGTTATTCGTGGAGGAAAATATCATTTTTTACTCCAAGATATTTTTCCAGAATCTGCTGTAATGTCTGGTATTTTTAAGCAAAATAGCTTTCTATTTATTTATTTTAGTAAATTAATTTATCTAACTTACAAATATGCTGAGAATATTATTGTACTTAGCACTTCCATGCAATATTTTTTGGAGAATAAATATCCTGAGTTAAAACTAAAAATCAAAGTAATTGAGAATTGGGCAGTAGAAGATATTATTATTTGTGATAAACAAGCAAATGATTTTGCTCAACAGTATAATATTGACAAAGTTTTCACAGTTTTATACTCCGGCAATTTAGGTAGGCTCCATGATATTGAAACTATTATTGAAGCAGCTAAAATTCTGAAAGACACCCTTATTCAATTTGTCTTTATTGGTGCTGGAGCGAAAACTAAATTAGTTGAACAAGCAATCAACACTCATAAACTAACAAATATACTTTTATTACCTTACCAACCTAGAGAACTACTGCCCTTATCTCTTACCGCTTGCGATCTTTCACTAGTTAGCCTTATACCAGGGGCAGAATCAATAGTTACTCCTTCTAAACTCTACGGAATGCTAGCCGCAGGTAGAGGAATCATTGCTATCTCTGCACCAAACTCATACATTGACGAACTTTTAACAACTTCTGGTTGCGGTACTAACATTCCTCCTAATAATCCACAACATCTTGCCAATTTAATCCGCGAATTAGCCAATGACAACCAAAGAGTTAAGATAATGGGTGAAAAGGCGCGTCAACTTTATAAAAGCAGATATACATTTCAGCGTGCTTTAGAAGAATATCAACAAATCTTATTTGAGGATGATATTTGCCAAGAAGTAATTATTTCAAACGTGGGTTCAAACTAGATCCGGTTCTGCTAACAAAAATCCACAAAAATGATCGCCCACAATCTCGTAACACTCGCACCAATGATTCTGATGGTTGATTTTCAGAAGCTACAGCCACAGGTGTAACCACAATCCCCTGGCTACCTAAAACAATAGTTGCGATCGCTCTTGCCCGCCTCATGTGATAATCCGACGTAATCAAATAAACATGCTGCAACTTTTGGTGAGCAAAATCTTCTGCCAAAGTCGTGAAATTTGTCACAGTATCGGTTGCTCTACCATCTAAATGCAACTTTGCATCAGGAACACCATACTTTAAAAATATTCGACGGTCAACATCTAAATTCCAATGGAAATCAGAAACCCAAATATCTAAATTCTGGCGAGACTGCCAAAACTGCGCCGCAAACCTCATCCGCTCAGAAGCACTCCCCAACACAAAAATAGCCTGTGGCACTGGGGTTTGATGGAAAGCGATCGCAATCCTAGCAGGTATAATGCTAGTTAATAAAAGTGCGATCGCTAAAACTAACCACATCAATCTCAGCTTGCATTTCATCCCCCATCCTCTTGTTTAAGCAAATTCACCACAGAATCAGCTAGCCATAAATCTGCATCAAAAGTATAACTAAAAATGCGGCGATCGCTAATTTTAGCCGTCACCGCATCAAAGTTGTAAGCATACATTTTCTGCATTGGGGAATCAGTGAAGTAGAATGTCTTGTGATCAGGACTCCAGCCTAATCCATGAGAAATCATCAATCTCGTTTCCATCAGATGCAAAGAACCGTCAGGATCATAGCGGTCAGTAAAGGCTACCCTGCGTTTTACCCGGAGACATTGAACCAAACCAAAAATGCCCTAAGCGATCGCACTTACCATTTTAAAACGATTATCTAGCTTATCTGCCTCCACCTGGATAATCGGTATCACTTCACCTGTGTCGAGATTAAGAAACACACCATTATCAAGCGATTTGATCCAGCAGTGCGATCGCAAAGAGACATCAATAGACTTTCACATCTATCCCCTATCCTTTACTATTCAAAGCAGCTCTTAATTGCTTAAGCAGATTACCAATTTCCCGAAAACCCGCATCTTTTGATAATTGCCGGAGAACTTTCGGATTGCTTTCCATAACAATCTTGTTATAAGCACTAATAGCAGCATTCAACTGATTAATATTTACAGTTGGGGAAGCTTCTTTTTGAGCTATTGAATTCGCTACTAAACCTTTGGTACCCACAGTAAAACCTGACACAGATGCAGATTTATTCCCAGCTAGACCTAATAAAGCACTTACCAAAGACTGTGCTGATGATGTTGGAACTCCTAAATTCGCTAGAGAAGCCTGTAGTTGATTAGCTGCTTGTGCTGCATTTGCTCCTCCCTGCAAGATAGCTAGAATGGCAGCAGCTGGACTATTGGCTGCTGGAGTTTGGCTTAATACATTGGAGAGGGCTGTATTTAAACTATTTTGAATTTCTGCTGATGTGTTAAGACTACCGCCATCATTACCAATTTCCACATTCACTCCAGGTGCAAGTTCAGGAGATGATTGATTATTTACTGGATTAAAATTATCACCAGATGAGGAGGAAGAATCATCACTACTACCTGTGATACCAACACTACCAGCATTTACTCTCATGGGCACACTCACTAGATAAGTGAAAATAGTGAATGTTATGGCAACGAGAAAGAATGATTGTTTCTTCATTGTTTTTATTTTTGACGAAATTCCAATATAACTCAGCATTTAAAATCGAAAACTGTACCCTGCACTCAACGCAAAACCTAAGCCAGAATCAAAATTACTAGTAACATCCGTGAAAATAGTATTGATCACTATAGGGATGTTTTTTAAGGGAGCAAAAGATGCACCCATATTGACACGATTTCCAGTCCAGCTACTTACTAAGGATACTTGAGGTATTACCCTCAAACCTAAACTAGCAAAAAGATTAGCAGAATTTTCACCTGCTTCTATTGCACCCTTAGAACGAAAAGCACCACTACCAAGACCAACAGAAATAGTCAAAGGTAATTTGTTATTAGCATTATCTGGTTGTAGTGAAAATGATTTAGTAACTACCCCATAAATAGTATCTTTAGCCCTGGTAACATCTCCCCATTTGATAGGATTTGACCAACCCACAGCTACAGATGTACCATTGCCTAAATATCTGTGTAGTTTAAAACCTACACCACCGCTATCACCAAAATCAAAATTGTCGCCACCGCCTACACTAGTAATATTGGCATTAACTTCCAATCCTATAGATTTAACTGCATTTCCTAAACCAAAACCAACAGACAAAGAACCATCTACCCTATCTTTATCTTCATCGAAAGGAAAAAATAGACCACCACCAATATAGGCTTGACCAAAACTTGCACCATAGGCAGAAGGAGTACCCGCAGTTGAACCAGGGGAAGCTTTTGGCGGTTCACCTAACCTTACGATAGGATCAATTAAAAGTTCTTGGCGTAATTTATTAGTCTCGCCAAAAGTATCACCCAAAATTTCTGAAGAGTCTGTTTGTACAAAAATTTGAGGTTGTTTTTGTTTCAATATATTAGAGGATGTGTCGGGATCAAAAGTTCTAGACTTAACGTTAGCAGTAAAACCATCACGAATCCTTGCAGTCTCTAATTCAGCAACAATATTACTTTTTTTAGATGCCGCAAACCTTTGCTGCAAGCTGATATTCGGCTGGGAATTAAGCTCAGATATAATAAAAGATGCTTTCAGACTTTGAGACGTACTTAACTGAACTTCTTGGTTTTCAGAAACAATATTATCCGCAGCAACTGCCGATTTGCTAAAAATACCTGTCAATAGTAGAAGAAAAGCTATTAAGATTGTCCCTAAATTCCACGAAGCATAGTTAACAGTAATAGCTTTGTAAGTATTACTACCTTTGTCCATTTTTCGTATTTTATCCATCAAAATATTCCTTTTGTAAAATTGTTTACGGAAATACACCAGTAATTTATACGCAAAATCTACTAATCTAAAATAGTAATATTACGTAAATATAGGCAATTAGACCAGTAGAGCAGCAAAAGGTAGGATATCAAATTAGGACTTATATCATATTCGCTTAATTACTTACTAAATCCGGATGACTCTACCCCGTAAAAGCTACGCTTTGTCTCCCTGTTTACGGAGCTACGGTGTATAAACAAGTTTTTGGTTTACTGATTTAAGATTTATTATGCAGATACCTTACTTTGGTTTTGCTATACAAAACCTGTTGCTCTTCACAAAGACTGGCGATGCTGAGATCAACAATATCTGCGGTATCGATCATCATCACCAGATCATCTGGAAGGGATTTTATGCTTCGGTGGCTTCGATTTCAAACTACACTTATTGGAACAAATCAGTATCTTCAATAATTATGCTACATAGTAGTATACAGGAACTTCAGTGAAGTGATCCGGCTGTTGCCCACTGAGGATAATTTGCTGTAACTGCTCTACAGTTGATGGAGAAAAAAATTGTTCTCCTGTCTCCTCATTCACGCGAGCAGGTACGTTCTCAATCATGAATATCTGTCCATTTAGCTCTAAGGTGTAAGTTACCTTTTTTCAACTAGCGTTTCTTGCTCATCAATCATTGCCACGGTTTCTCCTTTGTGTAAAGTCTTCATTCGATTTTTGTGGGTCAGGTTAATACAGAGTAATAATTTTGATTAATGGACGAGAGGGATAGCTACATTGAATGTGAATGGGTCTTCGAGCTTGGGTCAAGCCACTCATGAGACAGCTTGGGCCGTACTTATCATTTGGATAGTCTTTAAATAATCTTTGTTCGACAACACCGTATTTATAAACGCATCAGACAAGTAAGTTTCAAGACACGCTATTACACCAACATAAATATGTTTTCTCAGAGTTCTCTTGGCTTTCTGGTCTGGCACAGTGAGTTTATTCAATACTCGCAAACTTGCAATCTCATCCAAGAAAGTACAATAAAAAGCAGTATTAGAGAGAATTGCTTCTAATTGATCTTTATCTGGATAGTCCTCTTCTGTCTCATCTATCTGCCAAGATTTTTGCCAGGTTCCTGTTCGCCTTCCACCAAAAATATTTAGTCTCTCTGTATAGAGATGCGGAACAATCTCATCTATTAAAAACTGCTCCCAATATTTCAGACGCTCGTGATTTGATAAATCTAAATCTAGTTCATAAAAATTTTCAGACTTTCCTGACCATTCTTGGAATCTCTCATAAACTGGTTTCACTGGATAAAACCAGGGCTGGATATCATTTTGGGTCAAGCATTTCATAAACTCTTCCCCATACCTAGCACCTGTGCCAGATATATTAATGTTCATTCCGTTTTCATGAATGAACCCTGTGACTTGCGCGATAGTTCCTGGCTCACGAAACAAAGCGATCGCAGCATTAATATGAACACGAGTGATGTTATCAGGTCTGGCTTCTTCACCTGAGTATTCAAATTATTCCATAGATACTTTCTGGCGATCGCTTCCTAGATTTTTCGCAACAATTCCCGAATAGCGATCGCACATTCAGGGAAGGCTAAAGGTGATATTGTCACATCTTCTGCAAGTATGCTCTCACTGTGATATCCGTCTAGACTGGGGAGACGATACATATACAACTTGCGTCCATTGACATCTAAAATCCAGTACTCAATAATACCTGACTTAGCATAAGTGATCGCTTTTACTTCTCGATCATATTTGAGACTGGAATCAGCTATTTCAATCAGTAAAAACACTTCGGAAGCATTGGGATGGTGATCCTCATAATCTAATGGATTCAGCTTCACCACTGAAATATCTGGTTCTGGTTCCGAATAATCATCAAGTTGCACTGGTGACTGGATTCTTAATAAAACTTTGTCATCCAAACGTTGACGTAATAACCTTTCTGTGCGGGTAATTGCTGATTCGTGAGCAGTTCCTTTTGCTGACATTTTGATGATTTGTCCCGCGATTAATTCTAAGCGTTCTTCAGGATGAAAAATTCCCGTTTCCGCCATTTTGTGATATTCTTGAACACTAATTAGGCGAATATTGGTGAGCATAAGATTCACATTAACGTCATAACATTTTATCTCGCAGATGTTTAATGCGATGTCTACAACGGGTTACGCTTACGCGCATGGAGAAGCTAACGGTTAGGCTACTGACGCTACAACCTTTGAAGCAACTCGTCATACTCTGTCTGTATGTGTGCCAATCCAGAACCAGTAAATGTGATCATCCTGCAACAAGCCAAGAACGCGGTAGTCTAAACTAACACGAGCCGAATAGATTGGTTGGCGCTGGCTAACTCGTTTGAACTGAAGACTATTGTGGTAAGGATCTAAACGCCAAAGAGCAACGGATCAGTTTTCAGAAGCTTGTAACACTGGTCTGCCGTATCCTGAACGGTTGCAGATAGAGTGTCATAACACTTCCAAAATCTTCGTGTCGTGTAATGCATTCTAGATTTCCCGGCAGTGACCCGCCTTGAATTCAACAATCGCTTCTTCTGCCAAAGCGTCTAATTTTCCGTCTGCGATGTCTTGCTCTAGCTGCTCATCCCAACGCTGGTAATCAACATCAAAGAACCACTGCTTGAGTCGCTGAAAGTCATCTGCTGGAAGCGTAAGAATCGCTGCTTCAATTTGTTCAAGGGTTGACATATTAGTTTCCAACTCTTCGATCTCGATCAAATTATAGCTTTGATGTAAAGAGCGATTCTCTCTATCTCAAATAGGCTAGTATTGCCAATCGTAATTACGGGTAACGATGCTCAGGTATTTTCTTCACGTATGATTTGTTCGAGCGAATCTTTCCCTTTCATGCTGCGATTAGCTGTAAGCAAAATCATCTGATTTTCGTGAGCTAATCGCCAAACAACGCTGTCATCACTGTTGATCGATAAATCCATTTCTGCAATTGTGATAAGCTGACTTTACCCTGAACATCAATTAGGAAAGTTAGGAAAAAACAAAAATGGCAACTATCTACGGTACCACAGGTTCTGAAACAATAAATGGAACTTCGGGAAATGACATATTATATGGATGGGCTAGGGGTGGCAATGCTAATAGCCCGTCTGGTAATGACACCCTGAATGGCAGCTTTGGTGACGATATCTTAAATGGTGGTACTGGTGATGACAGCCTTTTAGGTGGTGCTGGCAATGATAGACTGATTGGCAATAATGGCAACGATGTGCTGACTGGCGGCACCCGTAATGACACCTTAGAAGGTGGGGCGGGTGCTGACAGCCTTTTCGGTGGCGCTGGCAATGATAGCCTGATTGGCAATGATGGCAATGACGTGTTAGAAGGTAATGCCAGTAATGACGCCCTAGTTGGAGGCTTGGGCAGGGACATACTTACAGGCGGAGACGGTAATGACGACCTAGTTGGAGGCTTGGGCAGGGATATACTTACAGGCGGAGACGGTAACGATAGATTTTACTTTAATTCCCCAGATGAAGGAATTGATACCATCACTGACTTCACATACACAATTGATGAGATTTGGATTTCCGCCGAAGGTTTTGGAATAGATATAGACGCTCTCGATGCGATTACGACCGACGTAATTTCAGGCGCACTGTTCGTTGAAGACACTCAGATTGCGACAGTTTCCCCTAGTTTCAGCTCATTCGCGGTTTTCAATGGTGCCATCATCATTTTCTAGAAACCGTGTGTGCGGTTATGGTCTGTCACGAATCAGGCGATTGCTAATCAGTCATTTGATTCCTTAGATGAGCTAGAATCCGTTTTATTTCAACGTTGCAAGCTACTATCTAACGAGCGTGATTTAATTCGTGGTCTAATTTATTACCACTGGTGGCCAGAAACAAACAACAATTTAACTGTGTGCATTTAACCGGATTTGATATTGGCGATCGCACCAAAGAAAATTAGGACATGATCTTTGAGATTGTGATCAATCAAAAAAATCATGTCTTACATTCGCGCTTTGCCTTCGCTAGCTGCCCGAAGTTTTTCCCACGCGGCTGGCTCCCAAATTTTGACCTAATAACCTTTCTATGCGAATAATTGCTGATTCGTGAGCGTAAGATTCACTTAACGTCCTAGCATTTTATCCCGCAGATGTTTAATGCGATCGCGCAATTTTGCAGCCTCTTCAAATTCTAGTTTCTTCGCCGCTTCTTTCATCTGCGCTTCTAACAGAGTAATCAATCCTGGAATCTGTTCTAATGGCAGTTCATCTATATGTTCATCTACAACTTTTAAGTCAGTTGCATTTAACCGCCGAGATACATCTAAAAAAGCCAAAATCGCATTACTTGATTTTTTGACAATTGGTTGTGGTGTAATTCCATGCAATCGATTATGTGCTGTCTGAATACCACGCCGTCTATCTGTTTCATCAATAGCTTTAATCATGCTACCTGTCAGATTATCGGCATATAAAATTGCTTGTCCTTGGACGTGACGCGCGGCTCTACCAATAGTTTGAATTAAGGAGCGCTCGGTTCGCAAAAAACCTTCTTTATCTGCATCCATAATTGCTACTAAAGAAACTTCAGGTAAATCTAACCCTTCCCGCAGCAAATTCACACCAACTAATACATCAAAATTTCCCTCGCGCAAGTTCTGCAAAATTTCAATGCGCTCAATAGAAGTAATCTCGGAATGTAAATACCTTACCCTTATACCGTGGTCTTGCAAATATTCTGTTAAATCCTCCGCCATTCGCTTAGTTAATGTAGTAATTAACACTCGTTCATGGCGATCGGCTCTATCTTTAATTTCTCCCAACAAATCATCAATTTGTCCTTCTGTGGGACGCACAGAAATTTCTGGATCAACCACTCCAGTTGGTCGAATCACTTGCTCAACTACATGATCTTCAGAAACTTCTAATTCCCAATTTCCGGGAGTTGCTGAAACAAAAACACACTGATTTACCTTTTCCCAGAATTCCTCGGCTTTCAAAGGACGATTATCAGCAGCACTAGGAAGCCGAAATCCATGTTCAATTAAAACTTTTTTTCTAGCTTGATCACCGTTATACATGCCTCGAATTTGTGGCACTGTAACGTGAGATTCATCTATAACTAGTAGCCAATCCTTGGGAAAATAATCAATTAAACATTCTGGTGCTTCTCCAGCTTGTCTTCCTGCTAAGTGACGGGAATAGTTCTCAACGCCGTTGCAGTAACCCACTTCGCGCAGCATTTCTAGATCATAGCGTGTACGTTGATCTATGCGTTGCGCTTCTAATAGTTTCCCAGCTTGTTCTAAGTCTAGTTTTTGCTGTTTTAATTCGGCTGCAATGTCATTACAAGCTACTTCTAACCGTTCTTCTGGGGTGACAAAGTGGCGTGCTGGGTAGATATTTACCGCTTCCAAACTCTTGAGAATTTCACCTGTCACCGGGTCAATATAGCGAATCGCGTCAATTTCATCACCAAAAAATTCGACACGAATAATTCGGTCTTCATAAGCTGGGCCAATTTCTAAGACATCACCACGGACGCGAAATTTTCCCCGACCCATTTCTATGTCGTTGCGGCTATATTGAACGTTTGCCAAATCCCGTAAAATTTGGCGTTGATTTACTTCCATACCTATCTGAAGGGGGATGGCAGCTTTCAGATATTCTGCTGGCATTCCTAAACCGTAGATGCAACTGATGGAAGCAACGACAATGACATCACGGCGTTCAAAAAGCGATCGCGTCGCTGAATGCCGCAACATATCTATTTCATCATTAATCGCTGCCGTTTTTTCAATATAAGTATCGGTAACGGGAATATACGCTTCTGGCTGATAATAATCGTAGTAGCTGACAAAATACTCAACTGCGTTGTTGGGAAAAAAATCTCGCAACTCATTACAAAGCTGGGCAGCAAGGGTTTTGTTATGCGCCAGAACTAAAGTAGGCTTGCCAATTTTCTCAATAACTGCTGCTACCGAAAATGTCTTACCAGTTCCAGTGGCTCCTAGTAAAGTTTGGTAACGATTACCCGCTTGGATACTAGCAGTAAGCTGTGCGATCGCTTGTGGTTGATCGCCTGTGGGACTAAAGGGAGCTTGAAGACAAAATTCTGTCATACAATTTTGCTGAAAATACCCTATCTCATGGTGACGATTCCGCCCTGTATCCATTGTAGCTGGGTTATTAGACCAAATAAATAGTAATAAATTTTTACAAAACTTATTTATTAAAATTTGCTTATGTATCAGTTTTAAAGATTCTTATATCTATATGAGGTTTTTTAAGGTTAAACTCTAAAAGTATATGGGAAAAAATTTCATCTTTCCTTAATTATTGTAAAATTCAATTAACAAACCAGAGGTTTTCGTTTATGACTATTAGCAACGCTGGCAAAGCAAGCAGTTCTCGGCAAAAGCATGCCAAGTCTACAGAGGAAGTTGAAAATCAACAAGACCAGAGCTTGAATGCTGATAAAGTCGATGAAGTTAATGAACTGCCAGTGGGAGCTTCTGGAACACTTGCCATTTCTGGAATTCGTCCCATAGGCGCTAGCGACCTAGAAGTTGCTGAACACCTTTCAATTTCTGGGGTGCGTCCTGTTAGCACTAGTAATTTGGAAGTAGTTGAAACCTATAATGCAATGGGTATTCGCCCAATTGGTGCTAATAAATTCCAAATTGTTGAAAGTATGAATCTCTCTGGGATTCGTCCAATTGCCTCAAGTTCATTGGTAATTGATGAAAGCTATTCGACCTTCGGTAATCGTCCGATAGCATCAAATGAGATTGACAATCCTGAAAACTTGATGGGTTTTCTAGATTAGACAAATAAAATATACTCATA
The DNA here is from genome assembly GCF_034531155.1 of Nostoc sp. ChiVER01. Classification (NCBI taxonomy): domain Bacteria; kingdom Bacillati; phylum Cyanobacteriota; class Cyanophyceae; order Nostocales; family Nostocaceae; genus Nostoc; species Nostoc sp. ChiVER01. Next base: position 83,775 of record NZ_JAVRBS010000019.1, read on the forward strand.
AATTTATTAACCCAGTTTCTACACGAAGCTGGGTTTTTTTATTTAAACAGTCAAAAATGGAGATTACCATATTTGCACTTGTTCTATGTCTTTTAGCATAGATAGTTCAGCCATTATTGCCTTATTTGAGATTCCAACAATAGCCAAAATGCTTACTCTAACTACTTTTATTAATTTTTCATTCTTAATTTTTAATTTTTAATTGTTTAATATGCCTTGTGGTGGAAGGCTTTAGCAAAAAGTTTAAGTTAGTGTGTAAAGGTAATAACAAAATATTTCAAAGCTGTAAACAAACTTTGAAATAAATTTTTGATTAAATTAGGAGTACAAAATGAGCATAGAAGATCGCGCAAAAGCAGCTGCTAAAAATGTTGAAGGTAAAGCCCAAGAAGCTTTAGGAAATATCACTGGAGATCCAGAAGATAAAGCTAAAGGTAAAGCAAAGCAAGCTGAGAGTGAAGTACGTCACGGTATTGAAGACGTGAAAGATAATGTCAAGAAAAACATTGACTAATAAATAATCCAAATTTTTTGCAGAAATAGGAATATAAATGGGGTGGATTCCATTTTTGCAAAAAAGTATGAAGGATTGAAAATTCAAGTCTATACTTCTTTATTTTCCTTTTAGCAAGCTTGGAAAGTTAAAGAAATAGCTTGTGCAGACTTTTTTGTAGAGACGTAATAAATTACGTCTCTGCATTGAAAAATAAATGTATTACAAATAAGAGGAATAACCTTTATATATTCCAACTTTATAAATGCAAGCAATTAGTTTGAATATAAAACCTATTCTATCTGTTGTTTAAAGTGTTTTTTAGGAGGTAAAAAATGATACTGCTTCAGCAAAGTCGCAAAATATTGGCGACTTTCCTTTTAATCGGAGTACTGCTGATAACTACCGCTTGTGGTGGTACAAGTACAATGTCACGAGTTGACAGCTCAACTAATCCCTCAGCAATTGGTCGAGATGTAACTTATGCAGAGTTAGAGCGAGGCAATACCCCAGGAGGACAAACCTTTGGTAACTGGGTTGTCCAAGCATCTCAAGGATTAGTTCAGGACGCTTTTGTTCGTGATAATAACAAACTGGGTGTTGTAATTTCCCCTAAAGTTCGTCCGAACGAAGTGCGACCATTAGCAAAATCTTTAGTTCAAGGTTTTCATAAAAACTTTCCAAAACAAGATTTAAAGGTTTTAATTTACGCACCTGATAAGCAATTGATTTTGACTACTGAATATGACACTCAAACTAATCAAGTCAAGTATACCTAATTGCTGTATTTGCAATTAAAAGTTGAAGATAGTTTGATGAATTTGGAATTAAGGCTTGGAAATATTAGCCATCCAAAGAGTTTGATAAAAAAGGAGATTATTAAAGTGGCAACCAGCGAAGATTACAAACGTCAAATAATGAAAGATTTGGCTAAAGGTGATGTTGAATCTCTGGATGATACTACAGCCGAATCAACGGCGGAATATCAAAATTTTGATGATTTTGCTCAACGGACAACACCAGACCAACGTCGGCATTTATTTGGGAAATCTTTACATCCCGATCGCATTCCAACTAGCCAAATGGAGCCAGAATTACAACAGGCGATCGCACAAATTAAACCCAATGAACGGGATGATGTAGCAAGAGCCTTTTTCAAACATTTGAAAGAAAGAAAACTAGACGAGAAGCATCTAGAGCAACAGTTGGGACTTTCTACACACCACGCCAGCCGTATGAGTGCTGATGATGTTAGCAAACTAGCGTCCTTTGTGTATCATAACCACCCCGACATTTTCCGCGAAGTGCTAGCGGAGCAACCAGGGATTATCAAGTTCCTCAGTAATCCTGTAGTTGCAGGTATTCTCGGAATTGCGGCGGCTAAATGGTTGGGTGGTCGCAAGTAACTTCTGAATTTTAAGTTTGGAGGATGAGTAAGAGATTAGGTGGGTAATAACCCACCTTTATTTTTTGCTTATTAAAATGAGCCAGATAAGCGATCGCTCAATAGCGATAATATCTACGACAGAGCTAATACAGTACAGCAGGCGCAAAAATAAACATACTATTTGAAATGGTGCAAGACGCTCGGAATAAAATTATTTTGACTTTTGACTTTTGACTTTTGATTTCCGCCTTGCGGTAACTTTGCTCTGAAAATTATTCTAAATATCAAAAAACTGTAGTAATATACCACAGGCATTAACTATCTTTAGCTACATCTGATTGTTAACGCTGTTAAATTTACTGAGAATATACCGTGAGCCTAACTCTTTATTTTCTCCGGCACGGACAGACAGAATGCAGCCGCAATAATTCCTTTTGCGGTTCCATAAACTCAGAACTTACCCCAGAAGGGTTGGAGATGGCAAAGGCTTTTGCTGACGCATATAGTTCTATGGATTGGACAGCAATATTTTGTAGTCCAATGCAGCGAACTGTTTTGACAGCAAAACCTTTATGTGAAGCAATAAAGATAGAACCACAACTCAGAGATGGTTTAAAGGAAATTAACTATGGTGAGTGGGAAGGAAGAACGCCAGAAGTAATTAGTCGTGAATATCACGATGATTATATTCGTTGGTCAGCAGATCCGGCTTGGAATGCTCCAACTGGCGGAGAAATGGCTGTGACAATTGCTTCTCGTGCGTTGCAGGTAATTGAAGAAATTAAACAAAATTATAGTAGTGGGAATGTTTTAGTTGTTTCACACAAGGCAACCATCAGAATTATTCTGTGTAGTGTACTGGGGATTGATGTGGGACGCTTCCGTTTTCGTTTGGGATGCCCTGTTGCTTCAGTGAGTATTGTAGAATTTAGCTCACATGGGCCACTATTAAAGGTTTTGGCAGACCATAGTCATTTGGATAGCCGTTTGCGAAATTTACCGGGGACATGAGGGATTTAGGAGAGACGCGATTAATCGCGTCTTTACAATATTATTTTTACCCTTACTCTGGCTGGCTATCTGGCTCAGTGTATTTGCAGAGAACGTTTATTCCAATTTTGATAATATATAACACGACAATTGTGGCGATGTCTGCGACGGGCTACGCCTACGCCCCATCAATCGGGATGCCATGTACTGCTGCAACGGCAACCAGTGAGCCAATGATACTGTTGAGCAGAGAAGAACTACCAGGGTTATTAGTCAATACAGTTCAGTTAAGCTTTTATTCTCTCCCCCTGCGTCCCCTGCTTCCCCTGCCTGCCTTAACAGATAAATTTCCTTAACTGAACCGTATTGGGTTATTAGTGTATTCTTTGATTTTGCCCCGTAAACCATCATCACCACATATTTCCGCGCGGATTTCGTCAAGGGTAAGTTGTAAGAGAGATTTTTTGCCACGACTATAATCTGTTTTGCCGACTTTCTCTTGCCAGAGTTCATCAAAACTGGTTTCTAGATTGCCGTTGTGTTGTTGTAGGGTAGTAAGTGCATGTTGTGCTGGGGTATCGTTTGGCAGAAGTTGCTGAAATTATTGGATTTCGACAGGGGTTAATTGGGCATTCATAATATATTTGACTTAATTATTTATGGAGTATTTGTTACTTCCTGAATCAACTCTTCAGGTGTGATAATTCTGGGAGTAGCAACTGGAAAATCTCTAGGGTTGCGAGTAATAATAGCATCTAAATGATTGAGTACCGCAGCGCTGTATTGAATAGCGTCTTCAAAATCTCTAAAGTTAAGGTTTAGTGCCATGTTGATTGCGGTACTGTCTACAGTAGCGACACGGCAGAAGTTGACCAACTGCCTTAAATAAGTAAGTGTCCACTCTCGATCCCTTGCCCTACGGATGATGTAATACAAATCACTAAAAGTTGAGGCGGAAATATAACCTTCTACCTGTCCTTGCTCAACTAGTACCAACACTTGTTCGCTCGCCTCTAGAAAAGGTTCACGCTCAAGGGCATCATCTACAATGATGTTGGTGTCTAACAAGATTTTCACAGATTATGTTTCTCTTTTAAAGCTTCCCATCGGGCTTGGTCTGGGTCAAAGTCTGGTGGTGTGGGTGGGGCATTTTCAAATAAACCTTCAAATGCTTTGACTTTAGACTTCCTTTTCGGCTTTTCTGGCTGTGGCTCAGTATAAGTTTTCAAGGATGGAACTGGCTGCAAAATAATCACTTCCACTTTTCCAGGAGCAATATTTAGAGGTTCGTCAATAATTAAATTACCTGATTCATCAATTGTGGCGTTCAGCTTGTAGGCTTGCATACTTTTGCTCCTTTTTGTTTCTAGGATAGAACAGTGAAGTGGCGTTTGAACGGAGTGAAACCCAGCAATTACAAAACTTTGAGGTGTTGAGTTTCGTTCCTCAACCCAACCTACATTCTATTTACCAGAATCGGTGTTCTAGAAAATTACCTAGAGAGAATTTATTAGTTCTTAAATCAACGATCGCAGTTATAAATGAATGTCTTGTCGTCACCAACATTACAACATTAAGGCTTAACGCTATAACATTAAGGCTTAACGCTATAACATTAAGGCTTAATGCTACAACCTTAAGGCTTAACCTTATAACATTGAGGCTTAACGCTATAACCTTAAGGCTTAACGTTACAACATTAAGGCTTAAGGTTACGGCATTAAGGCTTAAGGTTACAACTTTTTGACAAAAGCTTATGCGATCGCTCTTTAGGGTAGTGCGATCTATGCGATCGCTACCAATGCTTAAACAAAACTTATTTGAAGGGCTGCCAGATCCTCAACTTCTTGAAGAAGTGGGGGATCTGAATTAACCTAGCCCATCCTGCACCCAAGGTAGCGCAGTCGAAGTATATCGGGCGTTGCATAAATGCAAGATGAATCGGCGCTTGAAACCATTGATAATTCGTTCCAAATTGGGCGAAATCATCCGATGATTCAGCAACGCCGTATGTCGTTCGCGCAGCGTCTCGTAGAGAAGTGCGGGCTAGACCTACGCATCTATTGTTGGGTGGGTTTAATGCCCTGAAATTCTAACTATTTTGTTGGAACTAGGACTTACGTACTGTACAAAAAAACTGGATTATGTATATTGTGCGCGATCGCGTGGAAACAGCTTTTGCGATCGTACTAACCTAATTAAGAGGATTTTGCTCATGTCTAGACTAAACGTTCCACCCAATTTCATCGGCACTGGGGGTGCAGATACTTTAATCGGAGAACAGTTAAATGCATCACCCGCAATTGGTATTGATATTTTAACTGGAGGTTCCATTCGTACACTTTCAGGAATAGACACGATCACTGGCATCGCTACTGGCGATAACGGCCCTGAACAGAGCAGCGACGGTGCTTCTGGGACAGGCATCGCTAACAGTGGCAGTATTGATGCAGGAGATGGAAACGACGCGATCGCTGGCACAGGCAACGGCGGCAGTGGCAGTGGCGGTCTCAATAACAGTGGCAATGGTGCTTTTGGAACAGGCATTGCTAACAGTGGCGGTATTAATGCAGGAAATGGAAACGACACGATCACCGGCACCGCTACTGGCGGCACAGGTGGTTCGGGTTACTTCGGCGGCAATGGCGGTAATGCAATCGGCATCACTAACAGTGGCAGTATTAATGCAGGAGATGGAAACGATGCGATCGCCGGCACCGCTACTGGCGGCGAGAGTGGTGGGGGTTTCGTGGGCGGCAGTGGCGGTAATGCAATCGGCATCACTAACAGTAGCAGTATTAATACAGGCTCAGGAAAAGACACGATCACTGGCATAGGGAGGGGCAACGACGGCGGCAGAGACGGCGGCGGTGGCGGTACTGGAACTGGTATCACTAACAGTAAGGAACTGGATACCGGAGACGGAGATGACACGATCACTGGCACAGGTAGTGGCGGCAGCGGCGTTGTCGGCGACAGCGGCGGCAGCGGCGCTACTGGAATCGGCATCGCTAACAGTGGCAGTATTAATACAGGCTCAGGAAAAGACACGATCACTGGCACAGGTACTGGCGGCAACGGTGCCGATGGGTTTTACAGCGACGGCGGTGGCGGTACTGGAACTGGTATCACTAACAGTAAGGAACTGGATACCGGAGACGGAGAAGACACGATCACTGGCACAGGTACTGGCGGCATCGGCTATCGCGGTACTACTGCTGGAATCGGCATCCAAAACACTAAAGACGCCACCATTACTACAGGGTCGGGCAACGACACGATTATCGGTTATGGAAAAAGTTCTGAAAAAAACGCCACTAGCTATGGCATCTTCAACGATGGAGTCATTGAAACGGGCAAGAATTCTGACAAACTTACCGGACAGGCATCTTCAACAATTAGTGGTACTGCATACGGCATTTATGGACAAGGAATCATTAAGACTGGTGATGGGAATGACTCTCTGATCGCCGCCAGTATCCTAGATGGAGTTCAACAAAAAGTCTCTATCGGTGGCGGGATCAAGATTGATCTCGGCACTGGGAATGACTACTTGAAAGGATTTGGCGTTGCAAGTGTTGATGGTGGTAAAGGTTTTGACACCCTGGATTTAGGCGCTTTCAATCGCTCCCAACTGATTGTATCTGGTGTTACTTCTGGCAATACCCTTGAAAGTGCCAATATCAGTTTCAACAACAATGGAAACACGATTACTTTGTCTACGACTGGCTTTGAGAAATTTATCTTTGCAGATAGCTCTTTTGAGTACAGCACTTTGGCAAACGGGGCATGAGGAGTGTTAATTCCTCTATTTCGTGTTTTAACCCCTGAGTGTTTAATTGAGTTTACGTCGCCTTCCAGTTAAGTTGATCCGAACTTTTTGAGGTTCTGCCTTAGCTTGTTGCTCTTTATGTCTCAATTTCTTTTGTTTGACTAATAAGAGAAATTGAGCATAGCTAATTTTCAATATTTGTTTAGTACGGTGGAGATATTTGTAAATACAGGGTGGGTTACACCGGGAGCAACGCGAAAATGTGAGATCATCGCTTTTTGAAGCAGGGGGAGCAGGGAGAGTAAAGAGAGAATTTAGTAACATGCGCTACTATAAATACTTCAAAATACACTTAATTTATTTTTCCTCCCCTGCCTCCCCTGCTTGCCCACCTCACAAAATCGCATTGCTCCCGTTACACCTTCGTCGTAACCCACCATTGCTATCAAAGACTCTCGGCATAGATAATTTGGTGCATTAGCCTACCCTTCTCCTATCGGAGATGCTACGCGTAGCTTACTTAAGAGCAGGGGTACGGGAACGCTAAAAGCAAACAGCATAACACACCCGACAAAGATGCTTGGTATGATTTGGGTTTACGTGGCTTTTAATTCGGTACAGATACGGCCATAATTTACTCAAATTATCACTAAATTCTCTTATGCTGCCAGTTATTGAAAGCATTGTATTACGTCAAATGGCTTCGGGCGATCGCCTATCCTTACAACTTTACAAGTTCATTGGCGCTCAACCTGGTAAAAAGGTTTACATTCAATCGAATCTGCACGGTGCAGAAATCGCTGGTAATGCCGTTATTCACCAGCTAATTGAGTTTTTATTAACAATAAATGATACAGACTTAAGTGGAGAGATTTGGTTAGTTCCCGTTTGTAATCCAATGGGGACGAATGAACGCGCTCATCATTTTTCCCCTGGACGATATTGCGTTTATGAAGCCAAAGACTGGAATCGCATATTTTGGGACTACGAGAAAGAAGCTGATGATTTAGTAGCTTTTGCTAAATCTCAATTTGATATTTATCCAAAGGTCATTCGACAAAATTATCTAACTATAATTAAGCAACAATTTGCGAAAGTTCTAGAGAAAATTAATTCTCCTGCTGGTGTTCCTTACACTGAAGTTTTTGCCTACAAGCTACAAAATCTCAGTTTAGATGCAGATTACTTAATTGATTTACATAGTTCTACAAATCAAGCTTTAGACTACGTTTATTACTTCCAAAATCGAGAAGATAGTGCAAAATACTTCCTACTTGATTTCGGAATATTGCTTGATAAATATGATGGTGATGCTTTTGATGAAGCTTTTATCAAACCTTGGTTAGCACTAGAAGCTTGTTTTAAAGGGTTGGGTAGAGAAATAAAGTTTGATGTGGAAGCTTGGACATTGGAATTAGGCTCAGGAATGCAAATGAACCCTGATTCAGTCGCTAAAGGTGTACGGGGTGTAAAGAACTATTTAGTGCAAAAAGGTGTATTGCAAATTTTTAATTTATTGGATGATACAAAAACCAATGAAATGGCTTTTGCATCTAGCAGCAACCGGAAAAAATATTATGCGATCGCAGGTGGTATGATTCAATCCAGAATAGAATTAGGTACTAAAGTCAAAGCTGGAGAAAAGCTGTATCAAATTCTCAGTTTTAAGAAAGAAGGTCAACTACCTATTGTAATTGATGTCTGCGCTCAACATGATGGATTAGTTTATGATGTCGCAACTAATCAAGCTGTAAATGAAGGCGAGTTTGTACTGGGAATTGTTAGCTAGGGGATAGCAAATATATCAAGTGATTTTAACAATTCGCAATGGACTACGCCTTGCTACACTAACACAATTACGTTTTGTGATAGCGTTCGCCAAGCAGGTTTACCGGAGTAGATGTGGATATGGGCAATTGATCGCGTTTTGGGTTTTGTGGAGGTGCGATCGCTTTGTAGAAAATCAATTTAACTTCAACTACTTTGTTGCTGTTCCAACCAAGTTACTAAATCATCCATCTCAGACATTCTTAAGAGCGATCGACATAAAGCCTCTAATTGTTCAATTTTAAAACCTTGAACTTTTTGATAAATTGATTCATCAATCTTACCAAAACGTTCTTCTAGCAGAGACAGACATAAAGAAAAAGCTTCTTGTTGTTTCCCCTGTTCTTGTCCCTTCTGCAAAATATCTTGATAAATTACTGATTCTTGCATAGTATCCTCACTTAACAATTGACGAATCAAAGTTTTGTCAAATCGCAAACCAGCTAAAATTTCTGTATACCCGGCAATATTTTGTTTTGTCTCCCTATCTGAAATTGTAGCCACTTTTTCAGCAACCTGGGACAATAAACCTTGTGGGGAATCAGTACGACTCAGAGTAGCCAGAGGTAATAAATTTGCATTATTTAAGAATACACTCGAATCTTGCTCCCACATCCGTATGACTTGATAGCGGTGTACTGTCGTATCATCCACATATTCTTGGGTAAAAGCAATTTCATCGCTTGTTTCTTGCAAAAAGATGACTACCTGCATAACTGGACATTTATACTGACGCTTTAATCTCACGGAGTAATCTAGCATTCGGAAGGTAATTGCAGGGCTAGACTGTGTTAAAGTTTGAAACTCAATATGCAGAATCATGTTTTTAGTTTGAATAAAAGTCACAGAATCTGCACGAATTGGTTCCAAGCTTAATTCAGTTTTTAGCACCTTTATATTTGTCGATTCTTCAGCAATTAACCACCGAACAAAATCTGCTGGATATTTTTCTGCCAGCAGCTTACAAACATTATCAAAACTCACAATATTAATAGACCTAATATTATGATTACATTACAGCTATTTTCAGGTAAATAAACCGCACGTTAGTGGCGCAAGGCTTTGCGCCACTACAATAAGGGTGGTTCAAATACATGAAATAGCATTTTTAATTTCCAACACCTGTACAATATCAAACTCTACTAAACTTTGTACTTTGATAGGCACAGCATAGCTGTGCCTGTACCATTTATGTTTAGTCTCCCAAATAAATACCCATACCACGAGCAGTTTTAACTAAAGTACCATTGGGATCGACGGCGCTATATTGAGCGATCGCTTCGGTAATTGGTACACTTAATACTTGGCGATTTTGCCAAGTCACCATGCGATCGTATTTATCCTCTGCAATTAGATTAACTGCCGCAACACCAAAAGCAGTTGCAACTAATCTATCTAGTGGTGAAGCAGTTCCACCCCGTTGAATATGTCCTAAAACAGTGACTCGCGTTTCTACGCCAATGTGTTCAATAATTTTATCTGCTAAATACTCGCCAATTCCACCGTATCGAGATTGACCTAAGCGATTTGTAATTGTTACATTTTCCCCATCGTGGGTACGAACCGCTTCAGAAACAATTATTAAACAATAGTTCTTGCCTTTCTCTTGGCGTTCTTTAATTTTGTGGCAAATATGCTCAACTGTGTAAGGAATTTCGGGAATTAAAATTACATTTGCTCCCCCCGCAATTCCCGCAGCTATTGCTATGTGTCCAGCATCACGCCCCATTACTTCTAAAATCATGACTCGGCTATGACTTGCAGCAGTAAAATGCAACCTATCTAGTGCTTCTGTGGCAATATTGACTGCTGTATCAAAACCAATAGCGTGTTCAGTAACGCCAATATCGTTATCAATTGTTTTGGGAATACCTACTAGATTAATGCCTCCTTGTTGGGCGAGGCGGCGGAGAATTGCCAAGCTACCATCACCGCCAATACCAATTAAAGCGTCTAAACCTAGCTCATGATAACCTGCAATAATTTCTTCAGAGCGATCGCATAAACTTCCATCCGCCATTGGAAAAGCAAAAGGATCACCTTTATTAGTTGTCCCCAACATTGTGCCACCCGCAGTTAACAGCGAGTCAACTTGATCAACTTCCAATTTTGTAAATTGTGGAGGACGCGCCATTAATCCTAAAGTAGCTTGACGAATTCCCAAAACCTCCCAGCCGTAAGTATCCACAGCACAATTTACTACAGCCCTAATCACAGCATTTAAGCCAGAACAATCACCTCCACTAGTAAGAATTCCAATGCGTTTGGGTTCTCCCATATTTTTTATTGACATTTTGATCCAAATATATTGAGTAGTCAATGAAACTTAAGACATTAGCAGCAGATTAAACCTAAGCAAATACGCTTCTTTTAAATGCCAAAGTAATTTTATGTTTGTTTTGTATCTAAAAACAAAACAAAGTTATCTTAGCTGTAAAATATAGGTGTAGAGCCAGTAGTAGATTAAACCTCGGCAAAAGCAATCCCTAAAAATACCAGGGGAATTTTATGCTTGTTTTGTGTTTAAGAAAAAACCAAGTTATCCCAACTGTAAAATACGAGGGTGGAGCCAAAGGTGACTAGTATTGATAATTACAACTTCTCATTCCCAGGAGAAGTAACAATTCCACAGGCTCCTCCTGAATTCAAATCAGGTTTTATCGGCATTGTTGGTCGTCCTAATGTCGGTAAATCTACTTTAATGAATCAATTAGTAGGACAAAAAATTGCCATTACATCACCAGTAGCACAAACAACACGTAACCGTTTGCGCGGCATTTTAACTACATCAGAGGCGCAATTAATTTTTGTAGATACACCAGGAATTCATAAACCCCATCATCAATTGGGGGAAGTATTGGTGCAAAATGCCAAAATTGCTATTGAATCGGTAGATGTAATACTGTTTGTGGTAGATGGAGGAGTAGCTTGTGGATCAGGCGATCGCTATATTGCCGAATTGCTCAGTCGCAGCAAAACACCAGTCATTTTGGGCGTTAATAAAATCGACCAACAACCGTCCGATTCTCAGTTTCTAGATGATAGTTACGTTCAGATGGCCCAGTCCCATGAATGGGAAATCGTGAAATTTTCTGCTAAGACGAGTGCAGGATTACCGCAACTTCAAGAATTATTAATTGAACATTTAGAAATCGGCCCATTATATTATCCTCCAGACCTGGTAACTGACCAGCCCGAACGCTTTATCATGGGTGAATTAATCCGAGAACAAATTTTATTGTTGACTCGTGAAGAAGTACCCCATTCAGTAGCGATCGCTATTGACCTAGTAGAAGAAACTCCCAGCATTACCCGGATACTTGCTACCATTAACGTCGAGCGCGATTCTCAAAAAGGCATACTCATTGGCAAAAGTGGAGCAATGCTCAAAGCAATTGGTAGCGAAGCCCGCGAACAAATCCAAAAGTTAATTTCTGGTAAAGTTTACCTAGAATTATTTGTTAAAGTTCAGCCAAAATGGCGACAGTCGCGGATCAGTTTAGCAGAGTTAGGCTATCGCGTGGAAGAATAAATTAGTCATTGGTCATTGGTCAAAAAGGCAAAGGACAAAGGACAAAGGACAAATGACAAATGACAAATAACAAATGACTCTTAATAAATAAAAATGTCTTTAGATACTCGTTATCCCTTAAATTTACCCGCAAATGCTCCGCCGTTGCGCGTGTTAATTGTCGAAGATGATCCAATGATGCAACTGGGATTAGAGCAATCGTTAATGGCTCATCCTCAGTTAGAGATTGTTGGACAAGCAGAAGATGGTTATTTGGGAGTTCAAGCAGCACTGCAACTGAAACCTGATTTGGTGGTTATGGATATTGGGTTGCCGCGATTGGATGGCATTGCAGCAACACAGCAAATTAAGGCGGCGCTGCCAGCAACTCATGTGGTGATGCTGACATCTCATCAAACGGAGACAGAAATTATTGCAGCCCTCTCTAGCGGTGCAGATGCATATTGCATCAAAGGTGCAAGTGTGGAACGATTGTTAAGTGCGATCGCAGCCGCAGTTGATGGTGCAGCCTATCTTGATCCCCAAATTGCGCGGCGAGTAATTGATAATCTCAAACCACCCTCACCTACCACCAATACAGCCAATTTATCTGGACGCGAGTTAGAAGTGTTGAAACTGATGGTAGACGGCTTAAGTAACCCAGAGATTGCCGAAAAACTCTATCTCAGTCCTAACACCATTAAAACTCACGTCCGAGGCATTATGAATAAATTAGCAGTGGATGATCGCGTGCAAGCAGCAGTTGTAGCACTACGTTCTGGTTTGGTTTAGAAAACAAATGCAGCAAAATATAGAATATACAAATATTTACACTTTGAAAACCGAAAGGCGTGTACTTCAAATAAAATAAACAATATATTCTATAAGACTAATATTGGATTTCTGAAAAAACTCAGTACAGATCGAAAAGCTTAATTCCTTATTCCCTACTCCCCACTCCCCGCCCATGTAGATAATTTCAAAAATCAAATACGATTCCTATATATTGAAAAACTTATAGAACGAGGTTTGATGACTAAAGTTGGTCTAGAAAAAATTGAAGCTGCAAGACAAGATAACTCATGGAAGACGTTAGATGCGATCAAAAAATAGTGCCAAAGAAGCTTAACTCCTTTAGCACACTTTCTTTATAACCAAGGTTTTATCGTCTTATGGGCGGTTTTTAATTAAGATTACTTGGATAATTTGTATTGCTATCTCGCTAGAAACACCTAAAGCTTGATATAAATCATTTAAAAAGTTTTTTTCTTCTTCAGCTACAATACCTTCAGCTAGAACTAGATCGGTAGCTACTGCAAAGGCTGCTTCCCGCAAGTCTTGAGATAGAGAATCTTTGGCTGCATTAAATAAACTATTAAAATCATCCCCTTTGAGAATGCCCAAGATTTTCTCAAACAGCTTGTTCATCATCTCATAGGGATAACTTTTAAAAAGTTTCATCCGAGATAGCACAAAACTGATAGAATTTGCTTGCTCAAAAGAAAGATAACCGTCTGACGCTGTTGCTACCAAAACAATGACAGCAAAAGCCTCCTCTGGATTGAGTGCTGTTTGAGTTTGGCTTTCTGTGCCCAACACAGCGTCAAATAAACCCATTGTAGTAACTCCTTGGTTAGAGCCTCAAGAGCGTTACAATTACCTGTCTATTTGGTAGATTTACAGGCAAGAGTGCAACGCTATGAGACTTTCATGCTTTAGTATTCCCAGTATTTGTTTCTGGCGAACACTTGCACCCAATGGTTTTTGGCAATAACTACACTGCCATTTGTAAACTACTTAGCGTTCTTCTGCCTTTTCTATTGTTTCAATTACCGCCAAACCTATACCAGAAGCTGCTAATAACAGTACTACTGATATTAAATAGGCGTTGGTCAACATCCGTAGGGCTTCATCGAAAAAAATGTAGGTGGTCATTGCTTCACCTTTTAAAATTTGTGCTGCTAGTACTTTTTATTTCTCCACACACCGATAGGTGAATTTCGCCGAGAAACTGCTAGCAATTGCATCTTAACAAAACTTTAGCTGTTTCAGAACAACATTCAAACTTTTTATTTCTGAAGATTTGATGAACTTTAGAAAGCCTTGGTAAAAGAAATTACTGAGGTTGAGTTTAGAGCAAAAGTTGTGTCACCCTAATTTTACGTAAAGATAGCTGTTAAATTAGTCAACTAACTCACAAATAATCATGACAAGAAGTATCCACAAATTGCCTATTTTTGCAGACTATGTTGTGTAATCCAAAGGAAACACACAAAAAGATTCCCGATTTATTAGAGAAACCGAGAATCTGAGCCACAAATTAATAGGATTATTATGATCTCAGTGCATGTACGAAAGTCACTTAATTACAAATTCCGAGCTTTTACCTAAAAAAAGAAAATATCTAAAGTAAACAATGTTCAATTGTCGCTACAACTGATTCAGAAAGAGAGTCAAAGTCGTAACCACCTTCTAAGCCAAACAGAATTTTACGAGTTATCCCTAGACAATAATCAGTAAATAAAGCGTAGTCTTCTGGCTGCAAATTGATACTTGCCAAAGGATCTGCGGCATTGCCATCATAACCAGCACTCACAATCAGCAAATCCGCCTGAAAGTTAGCTAAAAAGGGTACTACCTGTCTTTCAAATAGTGGCTGATATACTGCAATATCACTACCAGGGGGTACAGGTAAATTTAATACATTATTATGAAAGCCGCGTTCTGTCGATCTTCCAGTACCGGGATAGCAGGGATACTGATGTAAGGAACAATAGGCGATGCTTGCTTGGGTTTCAACGATCGCCTGAGTACCATTACCGTGATGTACATCCCAATCGAGAATGGCGACGCGGTTAATTCCGGGTTGTTCGAGGGCAAATAATGCTGTGATCGCAGCATTAGAAAATAGGCAAAACCCCATCCCCGCATCACTTTCTGCATGATGTCCTGGGGGGCGTGCTAGTACAAAAGCTGGATTCGCCGACTTTAACACAGCCTCAACACCATCCAACCATGCACTGACTGCCAACAATGCTACATCATAACTACGCGGGGAAACTGGTGTATCTCCATCCAAAGGCCCGCCGCCACTAGAAGCGATTTGCCAAAGTTTTTTGATGTAGGCTGGGCTATGGGCCTTAACTAACATAGACATCAGTGATGGCTGTTCTGATGGTGGTGTAGGCGATCGCCAGTCAATTTGATCTGCGAATATAGCTGCTTTTAAGGCAGTAGCGATCGCAATTAAACGTTCTGGTCTTTCAGGATGGTATTTTCCAGTCTTGTGATCTAAAAATTCGTCAGAATAGATGACTGGCAGCATAGGACGAAAAAGGTTAACTGCAAGACAATGAATGCTATTGTATCGTTACTCATACAAACAGTTTTTCCTTGGTACTAGTTACTGTGTCAACCTAAGTTTGCTGAATTATATAACGTAGACGTAAACGCGAGAGCGTCTCTAAGAGTTGCGGCTTGTCGCAGGATACCGCAGAGGTACAATGTTGCGAAGCTTCCCAAAATATAGGTTCGTATCAAAAGTAAATATATCTTAAGAAGCATTTAAAGAAATAAATCCAGCAAATATACTGTTATGAGACATAAGATAATTTTAACTTTGATAAATTTTTTTTAATAAAATAAAAATCTCGGCAGGTTGGGCTTGCTCCAACCTTGTACTTTCGTCAGTAATGGAAAAATTTGATTGCTCTCTCATGATTGATAGATAAATTAGTAAATCAAGAAAACAAGTTTTGCAATACTTATTTACAAAGTGTCTACTTTTGCAATTAACCCGGTGCTTCCCTGCTCAATAGGGATTAAAGACTTGAGGAAGGCATGGGATGATTTGCTTCCCCTAGTTTTTTCCTTCACAGCTACGCTTCATAGTTATGTGAGTTGAGCAACATGAACGTAGATGGATTTAGCCAGCAGATAGAGAAATTGTACTCAGAGATACAGAGGCTATTGCAATACCATGCAACCCAGCCAAACTCACAAGAAAAGATAATAACAGAGGCTTTTGAGAAACTTTATACCGCAATGGAAGAACTATTGACAGCTTCCGAGGAGTTAAAGATAACACGAGCGGCATTAGAGAAAGAGCGCCAGCGTTACCAAGATTTATTTGAGTTCGCTCCAGATGGTTATTTGGTAACTAATGCTATAGGGACAATCCAAGAGGCTAACCATGCAGCAGCAACCTTGCTCGGTGTCCACCAACAGTATTTAGTAGGTAAACCATTAATTATCTTTATTGCTCAACAAGACCGCCAGTCCTTTAGGCTTCAGATGAAGAATTTCCAGCAGCTACTGAACTGGGAAATTAACTTACAACCACGGGGAGGAGAGCCTTTCCCAGCTATGATTAAGGCGTCTGGGGTGTACGACTTACAGAAGAAGCAGGTTGGCTGGCGTTGGCTGCTGTGCAACATCAGTGAGCGCAAACAAGCTGAAAAAATGTTGCATCAAGCTTACGAGGAGTTAGAAATACGAGTAGCAGAACGGACAGCAGAACTAGTAAAAACAAATCAGAAATTGCTAACTGAAATTACAGAGCGTAAACGAGTCGAATCACAACTGCTATACCTTGCGTTTCACGATGCACTGACGGGTTTGCCGAACCGCGTTGCATTTATAAACCGCCTAAGACGTGCAATCGATTATGCAAAACGGCATTCAGATTATCTATTTGCTGTACTATTTATCGACCTAGATCGCTTTAAGCTAATCAATGACAGTCTAGGACACATAAAAGGAGACCAATTTCTGCTTGCTATTGCAAATAAGCTAGAAATATGCATACGCTCCATAGATACAGTTGCACGCCTTGGGGGAGACGAATTTACCATCCTGCTTGAGGGAATCCAAGATGTGTCAGACGCCATCAAAGCGGTTGAGCGGATTCAACAGGAACTAGCGTTACCCTTTGAGCTTGACGGACAAGAAATGTTTGCAACGGCAAGTATTGGTATTGCGTTGAGTTCTACAGTAAAGTATGAACAGCCAGAAGAAGTTTTGAGGGATGCTGATACGGCAATGTACCGAGCTAAGGTACTGGGCAGAGCGCGTTATGAGCTATTCAACTCAGATATGTATGCTAATGTTCTGGCGAAATTGCAGTTAGAGTCCGAATTACGCCGAGCAATTGAACACCTTGAATTTCAAGTTTATTACCAACCGATCATTTCGCTCACAAAAGGTTCTATTTTAGGTTTTGAAGCTCTGTTGCGCTGGCAGCATCCAGAGCGTGGTTTGCTTAATCCAGCAGATTTTATTCCCCTTGCAGAAGAAAGTGGACTAATTTTCTCTATTGGCAGCTGGGTGTTGAATGAAGCCTGTCGCCAAATGCAAGCTTGGCAGATGTGTCATCATTCCAACTTGCTAGAGAAAATCAGTGTCAATCTCTCCCTCAAGCAATTTTCCCAGCCAAATTTGATTGAGCAGATTAGGCAAGTTTTGCGCTCAACTGGTCTTGATGCTGCTAATCTAATGCTAGAGATTACTGAAGGCGTAATTGTGGAAAATAACAATAAGACAACTGCCGCACTTTTACAACTTCGAGAGATGGGTATTGAGCTATCAATTGATGACTTTGGTACGGGCTATTCCTCATTAGGTCGTCTTTATAACTTTCCGATTAATGTGTTGAAGATTGACCGTTCTTTCATCAGCTTGATGAGCGTCAATAGTCAAAATTTAGAAATTATTGAAATAATTATCACATTGGCACACAAGCTAGGTGTGGATGTTCTAGCCGAAGGAGTAGAGACAAAAGAGCAATTAGCACTTTTAAGAAAGTTGAACTGTGAATATGCTCAGGGAAATTTTTTCTCTGTTCCATTAAATAGTTCAGCAGCAGAAGCATTAATTATGACAAATCCTCGTTGGTAAGGGTTATTTAAAAATAATTTTTATTCGTGTTTCAAACGGGTATATAGCGCAAAATCAAAGTGGGGGTTTGTTGCAATCTAGTTGTGTGAATGAGATTTTGACTCAAACAAAGCCACTTCATAGACGAATGCGAGTGCGTCTTTGCAGCAGAAGGAGAAGTGAACTACCCTGTAAAATTAGTCATAGCCTTCGTTACCGTAGTTACCAGCGATCGCCTAACATTAACAAGCTCTCTCGTTTTTCCTTTATCCCTTTCGTTCAATGACTCTCAACTTTCGCTAAATTGGAAAAAGGTAAACTTAAGGGAATTTTAAATGTCAGCACAATTGTTACTGGTGGATGATGAACCAGGGATACGGGAAGCCGTCAAAGACTATTTGCAAGAGAGCGGTTTCAGCGTTCAAGTCGCCAGTAACGCCCTTGAAGGTTGGGAATGGATGCAGATGAATACACCTGACTTAGTGATTTCTGATGTCATGATGCCTCAGGTGGATGGCTATCAGTTCCTAAAGCAATTGCGAGAAGACCCCCGCTTCCAAGCGCT
This sequence comes from Nostoc sp. ChiVER01, assembly GCF_034531155.1. Classification (NCBI taxonomy): domain Bacteria; kingdom Bacillati; phylum Cyanobacteriota; class Cyanophyceae; order Nostocales; family Nostocaceae; genus Nostoc; species Nostoc sp. ChiVER01. The sequence continues at coordinate 102,194 of NZ_JAVRBS010000019.1, forward strand.
ACCAGTAGTATTTTTAACTGCTAAAGGTATGACAGGCGATCGCATCCAAGGGTATCATGCTGGTGTCGATGCCTATCTACCCAAACCCTTCGATCCAGATGAGTTAGTGGCTATAGTCGAAAATTTGCTAGCCCGCCGTGCCGCTAAGGCTTCAACTACAGGAGATGACGTTGAAACCCCTGATATTGCTGAACTAGCCAATCAGATTGCCCAAATTAAGGCATTGTTAACTCAAAGAAATGCTATTTCCCAATCACCAGCCCCTTTCAAAATTGATTTGACTCCTAGAGAACAAAGTGTTTTGAACTTGGTGGCTGAAGGGTTGATGAACAAAGAAATCGCCCGTCGCTTAGAAACTAGCGTCCGCAATGTAGAAAAATACGTCAGCCGTTTGTTCAGTAAAACTGGCACCAATAGCCGTACAGAGTTAGTTCGTTTCGCCCTAGAACACGGTCTTGCTAAATAGACAGTTTTTGAATTGGACATCAGGCGTTGGGCATGGGAAAGAGGACTTGGGGACAAGGGGAAACACTTGTTGCAAGTTCTGATTTAAGTCGCCTTGTTCCCTTGTCTCCCCTGCCCCCTGCCTCTTGTGGGTGATTGGCAATAGGTAACTGGCTGTGAAACCATAACCTATTACCAGTAATAGATAAAACATAAGTATTTCAGCAAATCAGGCACTTAGCTAAAGTAAAAAACTAAAAGTAAGGTTATTTATTTTCACTTTGGCCTTTTAGATTTTCATTGAATTCGCGCCTTTTGTCCAATTCCCCATCTGTAAAGACACAGAATTTTATTGTTCCTGCAATGTTTTTATAAAAACTCGGTAAAATGCACCCGACTGAATTTTCTCTTAGATTCTATCAGTATCCTTTGCTACAAATTTTTTAATAAAGAAACTGTTCCTGGGACTCTGTGCTGCTAAATAAGACTTTCACAAAGGAGAAATCACAATATTTTATGAATTCTACTTACTGCTTAGTTTTTATTGCAACGGGGCTATACGATCAACATTTGATTTGATGCCCAACTCATGTTTTTTCGCTACTTAAATTACACCTTTAAGGCTGGGGATTTTCAGCAGCATTACGCAAGCGCATTAACTGGCGTCGCATTTGAGGTGAGGCTTTAAACTCGGACACTTCCTGCGCTTTAACAGACGCTTGTAGTGTCTCTAGAAAGTCGTCAGAACCCTCGGTCAAGGCATCAAGTAATACCTGTAACAGTTGTTCGCGATCGCCCAATAGACTCTTTTCCTCAATCAACCGGAATTTGAGATGGATTTCGCACTCATAAACACCTACTTCGAGATTATTTATCTGGCGTGGTAATGCTTTGGAGTTCATAGCTATTGAGATTCCTTTACTTGGTGGTCATGAGGGTAAGGAGGTAGATGCCCAGCAAAATTCTTTATATCTTCTTTGAATCCAAAGTGCTTGAATTAAGAATTTTTCTTCATCAATTACCTTTGTATTCCATTTCAGTCTCCTGTGTTTTATTTTCAAGCTAGATTTTGATGTGACTGTGCCAGATATAGCTTATGGTAAACCATAACTATTATTCAGTTTTTAAGATTCTACACAATAAAGTTTCTGTAAGAAGTTGTCCGGTCTTTTTAAAGCTTTTTACATCAACTTTATATGAACGTCAAGAACAGTTTGACTTGTTACTTGAATTTTGGTGTTTATACGTAAGTAAAATCGCTTAATTTTTTTGAACTTATTAAAGCCAGAGGTCGATGTAGCACTATTCAGTAAAATTACTTGATGTACGTTTTTTGCAATAGAAAAATTTGCATAAATTGATGAGCAGAATAATTAAGGTAAAAACTTTTGTTCTCCATAAAAAAATTTACACAGATCAAATTATTCCTGGTGAGTGCTTGACTCTACTGGCTTTTAGGCTTCATGAGTACGAAAATCTTGGCAGTAGGTAAGATTAGCACACCACTTTGACTTGTTTGTATACGCCAAATAAAAATACTCTCACCAGTAATTTTTACAAAAAAATAATTGGACTACTGTCAGTACTCGCTACTAATTGTGTCTTCAACTCCTAACAGAAGTAGTAAGTTAATCAGTACAGGTGATATTTTTACTTATGCCCATTCAATATACCCTTTTGAAACTGAGTTCAAAGCTTGTAAATTGAGAGCATTCAAGCTTCAATATACCGTTTACAATAATTTCAGTGTAATCCACCCAAATCTTACACCCTTTTATGGATAACCCGATGCTGCTCAAGTCCACAACCCGGCATGTTCGCATTTTTGCAGGCGAAATTGACCGGGATGGCGAACTGATTCCCAGTGAACAGGTCTTAACCTTAGATATTGACCCAGATAACGAATTTAACTGGAACGAAGATGCGCTGCAAAAAGTTTATCGAAAATTTGATGAACTAGTAGAAGCATCTAGTGGCGCAGACCTTACAGACTATAACTTGCGCCGTGTTGGGTCAGACTTAGAACATTATCTGCGATCGCTCCTACAACTTGGCGAAATCAGCTACAATCTATCTGCCCGCGTTACCAACTACAGCATGGGAGTCCCCCAAGTCGCAATTGACGACAAACAATAAGCTAATGAGTTGGTAGCCATCTGGCTGAACCTTTCTGAACAATTCAGATCCATCTGAAATCTACGAAAAACCTAACATCCTAACCCTCTTCCCGCGTTGGGAAGGGGGAAAATTAATTTATGAAGCTTTGCGACCTTCCGAAAAAGAACCCAAAAACGAGATTACCAGATTTTTAAAGCCTCTTCATTAGTCAGCTAGTTTGAATAGTTCACTGATCTTAATTCTTAATTAAAGTTAATTCTTGCTATCCTACTTATAAACTAAATAAATACCAAGATTATCTGCCTCTTGATGATGGAGTACAGCAAAAGCTTGGGGCGCAGTTATGCTTGGGTTATGCTTTGGTAACAGGGTTGGAGTTAGTTGCTTTGGCGATGGAGAGTCACAGAGCAATAGAAGTTATGATGAGGCTGTATTGACTTAGGAGCGTATTCTTTGGATAAGTAAGTATTAGCACCTGCTGATATCCCCCAGCTAAAATCATCATCTAAAGTCTGGGTATGTCAAGTTTAAGAAAAATGAGCGGTCTAGATTGTCCCTAATAATGCTGTTAAAGAAATTGCCAATCGCTTCCCGGTGCGAAAACTATGGAAAATGACGCGGCAACGGTCTACTGTACAAATGAAAGTTGTCAGGCTGCCAACCCCCTGACTCACAAGTTTTGCCTGCGATGTTCCACGCCCCTAATCAAAAATTACCTTTGGGCTGTGGTAGATGGCCCGAGTGTAGGTAGCCCTGGAGAAATATTAGCCGATCGCTATTTAGTCCTTGATAAATTTCTTCTTTTAGATACGAAACCTGGTTTATTAGCTCTAACGTCTGAGTTAGATAATTTGCAGCCTCTAAAAGCTTACCTGAGACTGATTCCCTACCGTTTACACGTACCGCAGGTATATGGAGTGCTTTTTCTCGGTGACAGACCTTCCCATCAAGAAATATTACTTTTAGAAAAACCTCCATTATTAGTAGATGACAAAATCCAACAAGTGCAGTTGGCCAGTGAGTTAACCACCGCTTGGCGTGATGCAACATCGATGCGCCAACTCAATTGGTTATGGCAAATAGCTCATTTGTGGCAACCTCTTGCAAGTGAAGGTGTCGTCTCTAGCTTGCTTGACTCAAATGTATTACGGGTAGAAGGATCATTAGTCCGTTTGTTAGAATTGCGTTTCGACGGAGCAACATTCCCAGAATTGCCCCAATTAGGTCAATTTTGGCAGCAGTTGGTTAGTGGTGCAAAACCAGCCATAACTGAATTTGTGAATGAGGTTAGCCTTTCTTTAATTCAGGGAAAGATTAATTCAACCGATCAATTAATTGGAGTTTTAGATCGCGGACTGGCTGGGTTAGGGCGATCGCAAACACCTTCAATCAAAATTCTCACCAAAACCGATACCGGGCCAAGTCGCCAACGTAATGAAGATGCCTGTAGCCCACCCAGTGGAACTCTGGTCAGTAAACCACCCCAACCAACAGCCTTAGCAATTGTTTGTGATGGCATCGGTGGACACGAGGGGGGCAATGTTGCCTCAAATCTAGCCATCGAAACGATCCAGCAACAGGTACAGCAACTAACAAAAGTTCCCTACGACCACATAGACCCCTCACTGCTACTGAATGACCTAGAAAAGGCAGTGGCAATTGCTAATGATAAAATTAGTCAGCGCAATGACAGTGAAAATCGCCAAGGGCGTCAGAGGATGGGCACGACTTTAGTCATGGCATTGCCTGTTGCTCATGAAATGTACATTACCCACGTCGGTGATAGTCGTGCTTACTGGATTACCCGCCACGGTTGTTATCAAGTTACCCTGGACGATGATGTTGCCTCCCGCGAGGTGCGGCTAGGCTATGCCATTTACCGCGAGGCTATACAACAAAGTTCTGCTGGTTCTCTCGTTCAGGCTTTGGGCATGGGGTCTAGCACTTCGTTGCATCCCACATCGGCACGGTTTATGCTCGATGAAGATGCTGTTTTTCTGCTCACATCCGATGGTTTGAGTGATTTTGATCGGGTGGAGGAGTACTGGGAAACAGAAATCTTGCCGATTCTAGTTGGGGAAGCAAATATAGCAAATGTTGCGGATAGATTAGTTGAAATCGCTAACACTAAGAATGGACACGATAATGTCACCATCGCTTTAGTTCATTATCAAGTCCAATACTGGGAACCAGAAATTACGATTCAAGCCTTTATTCCAGAGAGTTCTTCTGCCAAAACTATCGATTTTTCATCCAGGGCGACAGACCCAACACTTTTAAGTAGCCCAAACCATAAAACTCAGGTGATTCCAGACACTGAGCCTGCTAAAAGGCGCAGTCTGCCGCTACAGTGGATTGTTCCATTAATATTTGTGGTAGCAGCAGGTACTTTAGGATTGTTCGTGAAGCAACTGCGATCGCCATTAGTTCCCTTAATTTCATCCACTCCCATACCAACTTTAAATCCTACCATCGAAGCAACACCCATACAGCGATCGCTAGCTAACCTTTCTCCTGGCTGGGTAATTAAAACTAACAATCAAATCACCTTGGGAAACAACCAATCACTTCCACCTGGAGCTTTTTTACAAGTTATCAACACAAAACCAAATCCTAAACCTGTTTCGGGAAATTTTTCAGTGTCTATGCGAGTCTGTGCTAATAAAAGCACACAAACTCCGGCTAACACTAATAATCCAGCAGTAACTTCTTCAGTGCCATCAAATTCAAAACCTTTGCCAGCAACAGTATTGCTAGACTTCTCCCAACTGAAACGCTTTGATGTCTCTGTTTTAGCAGAAGATGCACCAAGTCCATGTACATCTGTTACACAACCTCCAGTTACTCAACCACCTGACGACAGCAGTCCAACTTAGTCAAATAATCGATAAACTGGTAGAAACCTGGAATAATAACAGGTAATAATCAGTGTAAAAAATTTACAAGGTAAAAAGTAGAAAGTTTTCACCTTGGAGAATTCTTATTTGAAATTATTTATTTTAGTTTTTATTTTAATGAATCCATGCCATCCCTGAATTTGGCGATCGCCCGTCTCCGTAACACTGGCACTGACAACTTCGCTATTTGGGTGGTCAAAGCTCCCTATCCCAGTGGCTACGTTTTACGTGACTGTGTATGGCCTGATGAACTCAATCAAGTCTGGCAAGAATGGCAGCAACTGTTTGCTGGTCATAGTCACTTAGATATTTCCCCAAACTCAACATCTCAAAAGTCCAACCCATTCCCCCCAGATTGGATTTCACCTCCTTCAAGTCAACCCACAGGCCCCTACAGCAGTCGTTTGATGCAAAACTTGGGAATGAATTTATGGCGTTGGGTATTTGATGGGCAAATTCTTGGTAGTCTAGAACGCAGTCGTGGTATTGCTATGGGTGAGCATACACGTTTGCGTTTTCGCCTAGAAATCCGCGACCCGGATTTGATCGCTCTCCCTTGGGAAATTATGCAGCGTGAACCTGGTCAATCAGCTATGTCACTATCCCAAGATTTGCTATTTAGTCGCACCAGCAGCGAAGTTGACCCCTTACCGTATTTGCGAACTGATCAGGCTTTAAGTATTCTGCTGGTTTTAGGTCATGATGACAAGCTGCAACTAGAACAAGAAGCTGCTATCTTACAGCAAACTCTTGCAGATACATCTGTAGGTGGTAATTCCCAAAGATGTGCCCCTTGTATAGTGACTCAACTCCTACAACCAACTCCACAGGAGTTAATTCAAGAATTAGAAACCAGAGCATACAATGTTTTTTTCTACGCTGGACATGGTTTGCCAGGCCCAGACGGGGGCTTACTGTTTTTGCGACCAGATATGCCCCTAAATGGGATAGAATTGGCGCAAGTATTGACCCGTACAGGTGTGAAATTAGCAGTTTTTAACGCCTGTTGGGGCGCACAACCAGCTGCTATCAATCATCAAGCTATCCCTGCCAGCAGTTTAGCAGAAGTATTGATTCGTCATGGTGTGCCTGCGGTTTTGGCGATGCGCGATGAAATCGCAGATCATGAAAGCCACAGTTTTATTCAAGCCTTTACCGAAGCTTTGCGATCGCACAAACCAATTGATGAAGCCGTAGCCCAGGCTAGGCAAGAATTGTTAACACTGTATAAATTTAATCAACCCGCTTGGACTTTGCCTGTTCTCTACCTGCATCCAGATTTTAATGGCGAACTCATTAAGAATCTGGATGAAGGTATTACTGAATTACCAGATACAGCCATTCCTGATATCGGTTCCCCGCTTCCGGCTGCTTCGTTGCGATCGCTTGCGCCCAAAGGTAAAACCTGGTTCCTGCGTTATGGAGTCACCCGTATCGGTCGCACACAAGACAATGATATTGTTATCCCTGAACCATCAGTATCCAAACGCCATGCCGAAATTTTCTGCCGTAATACTCTTACTGATGCTACATTAGTGCGAAGTTATTACTTGCAAGATTTTTCCACCTACGGGACAACTTGGTTTTTAGGGCCTAATGGTTGGCAACAAATCCTCCGAGAGGAAGTCCCATTGAAATCGGGAATGCAGTTAAAGTTTGGAAGTGCTAGATCTGAAACCTGGGAGTTTATTATTGAAGACTCGTAGCATAGCTATTGCAGAAATAAATTTTAGTCTTTAGCATCAACCTTTAAAATCTATTTTTACTATAGAAAAATTCAACTGTTTTTGCGGAAATCTATTCTGAGGGATTGTAGCTGTAAATACCACCAAATAATAATTGTGAGGCAATGAAACATGGCTAATAAAATTAACGGCTCAGAGACTTTCTCTTCTTTGCCAGATCAAATAGATTTAGAATTATTAGAAGCGTTACTAGAACCAGATGATGCTACCTATCCCTGGAATCCAGGTGATGAAGAATCAGAAGCTTATTTTGACGAATTAGAACAACAGTTCGGAATGCAAGATTTGCTTGAGGAAGAACTAACAACGCGATCGCAGGATTTTTATAGCCATTTAGACACACTTTGGTCTGGTATCTCTCAAAAGTCAGACAATAATCACAATCACCAACAAGCACAAGTACTTAATCTTCAACAGACATTATCTAGTACTTTTGCCGCTTGTGTCCCCCAAGCATTGCTCAACACCATCGCTACCAAAGCTGCTGAAATTCTTGCTGCCCAGCAATCAATCGGTGAACAACTGGTTGAGTGTGTTCAGACAGTACTACCAAATTGGGGAACAGAGGATCTTTTAGTTTTGGCTCGTCCTTTTACTTACGCTATGCGAAGCAGCGAATCGCAAAACGCGGCATCTGCACTCAATAATCTTCAAAATAACGAGTGGACGGCTTTATCAGAAGTAGAGAAAGCAAAAGTTACTTTAGCGATCGCTTCTTATGCTTTTAATGAACTCAACAAGTCTGAGTATGAAGCATAACTTGAATGCACTCTCTCTTTTTTCTACATAAATTTCCAATGCAAGCAGATTTATCTGCTGATAACACTTGTGTAGCGATTTATTTTAAGCATTCACTAATTTCCACTATTTTTATATAGTGAGCCTAAAGTAACTTCACAATAAACTGATTATAACATTAGTCCATCTATCACAAGACATAAATATTCAAAAGTAATTGGCCAAACAGGGCATTGATTATTAATTCTTCTCCCCTTGCCTCCCCTGCCCCATCCCTTATTTTGGCCCAAGAAATCTGGTAGCAAAATTTTGCGATCGCGTCGGTGATAGCGCTCGTGCCTTGAGAATTGCTGCCATCAAAAAGGCGTAAGATAACACCCCAACAACTACTAACAGCAAGGCATTGATTGATCCCGTAGCATTCCACAAAGCATGAAGCGCAGCAGCACTAAGATAACCAATAGAGAGAATTTGCCAACTTCTACTGGGTTTTAGGACAGCCAACCCAATAAAATAACCCAGATAGCCACTATAAGCCATGTGTCCTGCTACAGACCCTAAAATTCGCGGAATTAGCAGTTGTAAACCCGCCAGTTGACCAGCAGCGCCTATACCAACCTGTTGCGTGACATTCTGAGTAATATCTGGCACATATTGTCCGAGAGTTTCCAAGAGAGTAAAGCCTACAGCAGAAGCTGTTCCCAGGAGAATACCATCTAGAGGTTCCCAGATGCCTACGCGTTCCCGCCAAGGTGAAGATAATATTCTGCCGATGGCAAACGCCCCTAGTACAGGCAATGCCTTGAGTAATTCTTCCATCAAGCCAGCGCCAAAAAACATCCGCACCAGCAACTCTGTAAAGGTTATAGATTCTTGGGATGAGGGCAAGTTTCCAGGCAGGACGGTGCGAAATACGAAGATAAATAAATCCAACAACGGACTAAGCAAAATCAGCATTGTACCCAGTGCCGCAGCCATTAGCACCCACCAAGGCTTCTGTTTACCGCAAAGTTGGTAAACAAAATAGTAGGCAGCAAAGGCGATGTAAGTAGCTACAATCACCTGATTTGCTTGGGGCTGACCAACTGTAGCAAACATTAACACTACAAAGATTACAGTCAGGATTCCCGGTACGAGGTAAGCTTTACGAGTTAAATCTTTACCAGTGGAAATAATCGGAAAAAGCTGGGTGAAGCTAACAGAATCTGGCTGCTTTAATTGCGTGTGGCCGTGGTGATTTGTCGCCGAAGGTAATGGTGTAACTTGGTTAACTGTTGTGGCCGGGGTGAGTAGGGTATACTCGTATTCAAAAACGTATTGCGGCCCATCAGCACCTAGAGAAATGCGATCGCCTGGGTGCAATTCCTGACATTCATACAAGCGTTGTCCATTCAAATAAGTACCATTTGCACTATTTAAATCACAAAGCACCCAGCTGAATTTGCTATCTGGTGATACAGAGAGGGGACGAACCACTGCATGACGACGAGATACCATTCGGTACATCATGGCATCCAAGACAACTTGGCAGCTAGGGTCGCGTCCAATTACCATCTCTTTACTGGGGGGCAGGGAATAGCGAGATTCTGATCCCAAAGCTGCCCCATTACCAGACACTAGCCGCAGAAATGCATTATGTCTTGCGTGTTTGCCTGTCATCGATAAGAAGTGCGTTTCTAAACTAATTCTTCACATAATTTGGCAGCAGGACTAACCTTAGCCACATTAACAGCAGCATTGCTAAATCCACTATAGCTTCACTTCCTGCTAAGAAATTTAAATTTTATAGATGCAAAATTTCAAATTGTTTTACCTAATGTAAATTAAGTATTCCATTTGCTCTTGAGTTTATCCTAAAACTGGTTTGTTAGGCGAATAAATCAGATTGTATGGGTGGTATACTCTTGACATCCTAACTGCAAATTAAACCCACGGCAATTTATTAAAAAACAGTATTTTTTACTGCATTTTGTTCTATTTCAAAAATATATAATTTTCAGTGGTATTTTGTGAGCCAGTATGGTTTTCTGACAAAGGGAGAGGCTAGCACCGCAAGGCGGAAGTCAAAAGTCAAAAGTTAAAAGTCAAAAACAATACAGCGTAAGCGTTTTGTTGATTTGGAATGGTTTTGGTATCTTGCCTCAAACAACTGTAGCCAATTCTGGGTGTTCAATCTTAGTTCCAAGTACTGTGAGGAATTCTGCCAACCAATGGGGGTGAGCAGGCCAAGCTGGTGCTGTCACCAAGTTACCATCAACTATTGCTTGATCAACAGGGATATCGACATAAATCCCTCCAGCACTCTTGACATCTGGGCTACAAGCAGGGTAGCCAGTACATCTTTTGCCTTGCAGTACATTAGCAGCCGCCAATAACTGCAAGCCGTGGCAGATGGCAGCAATCGGTTTATTGGCTTGGGCAAAGTGACGGGTGATTTCTAGTACCTGCTGATTCAGGCGGATATATTCTGGTGCGCGTCCTCCGGGAATCACTAAAGCATCGTAGGTTGCAGCTTCTACTTCTGCAAAGGTGGCATTTAAAGTGAAGTTATGACCGGGTTTTTCACTGTAAGTTTGATCTCCTTCAAAATCGTGAACTGCTGTCCGTACCTTGTCACCAGCTTTTTTGTCTGGGCAAACTGCATGGACAGTGTGTCCCACCATTTGCAACGCCTGGAAAGGAACCATTACTTCATAGTCTTCTACGTAGTCCCCAACCAGCATCAAAAGTTTCTTTGTAGCCATATTTTTTTACCCTCACCTACTAGTGAATAGTTAATAATGGTTTATTAAGTAAATATTAATTTAGAGTTAGCTATATTAAGCGTTAAGCTATGCGTAAATTTTTGATACATTAGAGCATTAATTGTACTGTAATGTATCATTTCAGAAAGTCAAGTTAACAAAGTTGTTCTGTTAATGATTATTGACTAATTAAAGTAGATGGAATTCTGCGATCGCTCTCTCAAAGTTTTTGTTTTCATGTCCTGGGCGGCTGAGTTTAATCAAGGCAAAACGCTGTAACGGCGTTAAACCTGTCCAATCTCGCTGTGTTAGGGTTACACCTAATTCTTGAGCTTTTTCTTGGATGCTGGCTGGTACAGTGGCAGAGTCTAGCCATGCGGGATGAGGCTCAATGGGCAATTTTGTAGCTGGTAAACCCGTGCGTTGTAAAATTAATTGCTGGATATGCTCGTGGTAAGACTGAATTTCTGTTTCTGTAGTGCAAGGTAATTCGACTAAAGCTTGACGCTCGGCTGTAGTCATTTGATTCCAATCAGACAATTTTAGTTTAATGCCACAAGTATCTAATTTGCAACGCACCTGCATGGGGATACAACGCAGCGAATCAACAAAATCTGCTTCAAATTCAAAGAAATCTGTCATAAGAAAGTATTCAAAATTTGAACGTTCAAAATTAAAGGTTTTTTACCATGAATGGAAGGTGCGTTACGCAACGTTGCACACCCTACATATACCTAGATTCTTTCATAACTTACTAATTGCTATATATCTAACTAAATTGTATGCCAGACATATTAAATTTTTAATTGGTATTTTTGGAATTACTTAGACGAATTATCAAATAACTAATTGACAAGGCGAGGATAGCAATTCCTAAGCCAATTATATCAATACCTCCAACTTTTTCTAAGTCAAGAATAATAATTTTTCTGGCAACAGCAATTAAAGATGTAACAATAACTAATTCAACTTGGAAAACGTGTCTTCGTAAATAAGCTGTGATATTTTCTAAAATTTCTAAAGCAATTAAAATATTCAAAAATAATCCGAAAATTTTATACACTGTTGTGTAAAATTTTGCATAAGGCGCTGTAAACAACTCTTTAACAATAAATACTCCTAAATCTGCGATCGCTACCAAAATAACGACCACCATAAAAATAGATAGAACTTTAGAAACTATCACTTCTATGTTTTCAATGAAATGCATGAAGTTCTCATCTTTAGTAGCTTCTAGAATTCGCCTCATTAACTTTTTCATCTGCTGCACCCGATTTTTCAATAAAATAAAATCCCATAGATAAATCTAGAGGATTAAAATAAAATCATTTGTTAGTACTATCTGATTTTTATTTTTCTATAGCTTAATTCGGCACTAGTCAAACCTCTGGTTATTATAAATTTAACCTCTTCAAATATGGTAATTGGTATGGGTCAATAGTAGAGAGCTATAAAAAATAATAATCACTATTGGCTATTGATTATTGACTAAATTACCTATTGGTGATTATTAATTATCTCTTAAGCGGTAGACTTAGGGGTTTACCATTGTGAGGATTGGAGTTGATAATCTTTGACTGTAACTTCTACAGAGATTGGTATCAGCTGCACAGCACAAGCTTTTAATTCTGGTTGGAGCGAATCGGGGCAAGATTCTGGATGGGTGAGGGCGTTGGCTTCGGCATTATCTGCCCACAGTGAACCCCAGTGCATGGGGACAAAGACTGTACCAGGCGCGATCGCTTTTGTCACTTTAGCAGGAAACTTCGCTTTACCCCGACGCGATCGCACTTCTACATACATAGTATCTACAATACCTAAGTTCGCAGCATCACGGGGATGAATTTCAATAAACGGTTCGGGATGCATTTTACAAATTTTTTCAATTCGCCCGGTACGTGTCTGGGTATGCCAGTGTCCGTAAAGTCGTCCATTAGTTAGCACAAAAGGATAATCTGGATCTGGTGGTTCTGCCAATCCCTTTGAGTAATATGCCCCAAATCGAGCGCGTCCATCAGGAGTGTGGAAACGGAGGTTAGTATATAACCGTTTCCCAGAGCGATTGGCAGATACTTCTCCCCCTGCTTCCCCTGCTCCTCTACTCCCCCTGCTCTCTTCAGGATGAGGCCATTGAGTCGGGCCTTCAACTTGTAATTGGGCGTGACTGATACCTGTCATATCGCAGGGGCGAGTTTTAGTTAGTTTGACAAACTCAGCATAAACTTCGGCGGAGTTAGCAAAGGCAAACTCTTTCTCAAAACCTAATCTACGTCCAACTTCGGCGAAAATTTCCCAATCTGCTTTAGCTTCTCTTGGCGGTTGGCGAAATGCTTGACATAAAGTTACCACCCGTTCAGAATTTGTCATTACACCAGTTTTTTCACCCCACTGGGCGGCTGGTAGCAGAACGTGAGCGTAAGCAGAGGTTTCTGTGGGATAATATGCATCTTGGTAAATAGTGAAAGGCGATCGCAATAATGCCTTTTTAGTTCGCTCCAAATCTGGCATACTCACAGCTGGGTTGGTAGCCGCAATCCACAGTAACTCTACAGCCCCATCTTCCAAGCCAGTAATCATATCCCAAGCAGTCAAACCGGGATTGGGCGAAATCTGTCCTGGCTTAAGTCCCCAAAACTGCTCAACTTCTGCTCGGTGCTGAGGATTTTTTACTACCCGATAACCTGGTAATAAATGCGCCAAACCTCCGGCTTCGCGTCCTCCCATTGCGTTTGGCTGACCAGTGAGGGAAAAAGGGCCAGCCCCAGGTTTGCCAATCTGTCCAGTCATCAGGTGCAGATTAATGATAGTTCTTACCTTAGCCGTCCCTTCTGAGGATTGATTTACACCCATTGACCACAAGGACAATACTCGCTGCGATTTACCCCAGTAGCGAGCTGCTGTTTCTAAATCTTCAATACTGATTCCACATTGACGAGCCACAACTTCTGGCGGATAGTGGCGAATTACTTCAGCATAAGCAGGAAAGTTGCTAGTGCAGTCATCCATGAACATGGTATCAATGTAATTCCAGCGCATCAACAAGTGGGCGATGCCGTTTAACAAGTCGATATCTGTACCAGGACGAATCGCTAAATGCAAGTCAGCAGCTTCTGCGGTTGGTGTGTGACGGGGATCAACCACAATCATTTTGACTTTGCGGTTCTTTTTGTGATACTTTGCCAGCCGATTGAAAACGATGGGGTGACATTCGGCTGTATTAGTACCAATTAAAAATGCACAATCAGTTAACTCCAAGTCATCGTAACAGCAGGGCGGGCCATCCGAGCCAAAGCTTTGAATGTAGCCAGACACAGCACTAGACATACATAAGCGCGAGTTAGCATCAAAATTATTAGTACCCAGACAGCCTTTCATTAATTTCTGGGCTATGTAATAATCCTCAGTTTGAAACTGGCCAGAACCGTACATACATAAGGCTTCTGGCCCTTGGGTGAAGCGGATAGTTTGAATGCGCTGCGTGATTATATTAAAAGCTTCATCCCAACTAACGCGGCGAAACTCTTGATCTAAGGAGTCTCGCACCATTGGGTAATGTAATCTATTTTTATCTAAAGATTCTGCGATCGTTGCACCTTTGACACAAACCATTCCTTGACTAGATGGATGGGCTTTATCACCGCGCACTCGCCAAGTTGGATTTCCTTGGCTATCTCGATTAGTTGCTTTGCCAAGTTGGGCTGGAGGTGAAACTTCTAGTCCACAGCCAACACCGCAATAGGGACAAAGGGTTTTGGTAAATTCACTCATGGCTAGCGACAGGTTGAGAGATTTGTGTGTAATGCAAAAACTCTTTGAAATTTTTATTTCTTGGCGTCCTTGGCGTCTTGGCGGTTCGTTTTTCATAAGTTTTTTTAACGAACCGCCAAGACGCCAAGAGCGCAGAGAGAAGAAAAAAAATCATGAATTAGGATTCCTATGGAAGGATGAAGTGTAAAGTTCCCTAATTCAGGTTTTATAGTGAATTTTTTACTTCATCCTTGAGTTGATTATTCTTCAGTTAAGAAGATAGGGTTTTTCGTTGCGGTTTCCGATAATTCACCTTCAAATACAGGGGCAAAGGAACCTTTTGGTTCTTTGAGGAAGAAGGCGCACATGAAAGCACAGACTAAAGCAGCTATACCCATTGTGGAAAATAGCGTTGGAGCATCGGTTAAGCTAAAAATTGTTAGGTAAACTACGCCGCCAAAATTACCATAAGCTCCCACGTTTCCAGCAATTTGTCCAGTGGCTTCTTTTTTAATTAGGGGTACGATGCTATAGGTTGCACCGCAGCCAGCTTGGGCAAAGTAGGCGGCTAACATTGTAACTGCGATCGCTAGCGGAATCGGCCAGCTACTATTAATAAAATGTGCAATCAAATAACTAACACCAATACCAGCACTGATAATTGTCATTGTCCATTTGCGGGAGCTAAATTTATCAGAAATTAAGCCACCACTGGGACGAGAAATCAAATTTAAGAATGGATAAGTAGCAGCAATCATCCCAGCAACAACATGCTCTAAAGCAAAGGTCTTTTCAAAGAATGCCGGAAGCATGGAAACGGCTGCCAGTTCGCTACCAAAACTAATTATGTAAGTAAATTCTAGTAAAGCTACTTGACCAAATTGGAAACGTTCAGATGGAGCGTAGGTTTTCTTGCCAATTAGGAGTTCTCGGTTTACCTGCCAAGCTCTGTAACTTTGGTAAGCAAATAATCCTGCTAATAGTAACCAAGTCAGATACATTTGGCTCAAAGTTAGGAAGTGAATATTCTTTTGTTCTAAGCGCCAAGCTAATAAACCTAGAGCGAATATCAAACCAAAATTCGAGACGATCATTGCCCAGAAGCTTTTAATACTTGTGACTTCTAGAGAACCATTTTTCTTAGGTTTTTTGTAAACTTTGCCTGCGGGCGTATCTTGAACAGTGTTGTAATAAATTACGCCGTAAATAGCTGTAATGATCCCTGTAAGTGCGATCGCAAACCGCCAGTTAGAAGCACCACCAGCGAAAAAGCTTGTAGAAACTGCAAGTATCGGTAAGGCAAACTCTGCACCAAAAGCCCCAAAGTTACCCCAACCGCCATAAATGCCTTGAGCAATTCCCATCTCCTTCGGCTGGAACCATTCTGCCACCATGCGGATACCGACAACAAATCCAGATCCGACAATTCCCATCAGCAAACGACTGATAACTAGTTGATTAAAATCTTGCGCTAGCGCCGTTGCTAAACAAGGAACAGCCGCAAACATCAGCAGCATTGAGTAGGTGATTCTGGGGCCAAAACGATCCAGAAGCATCCCAATAATTAACCGGGCGGGAATTGTCAGAGCAAGGTTACAGATGCCTAAAGTTTTAATTTGCTCAGGTGCTAAATGTAGTTCTCTGCCAATAGTTGTAGCGAAGGGGGCAAAGTTAAACCAACAAACAAAGGTGAGAAAGAAAGCAAACCAAGTTTGATGTAAGATGCGGTAGCGATCGCTGAACGAAAATAAGTTTTTAAGCATTCTAATCTTTCTAATTGAATAAAATACAGTGAAGATGAGCCTTTGAACTCGGAAATTGAGCCTTTTTACTCGGACGTTGCATCTTTTTGCTCGAAGGTTGAGCCTTTTAGCTCGGACGTTGAACCTTTTTACTCGGACGTTGAACCTTTTTACTCGGACGTTGCACCTTTTAGCTCGGAGGTTGCACCTTTTTACTTGAACGTTGCACCTTTTTACCTGGACGTTGCACCTTTTAGCTCGGAGGTTGCACCTTTTTACCTGGACGTTGCACCTTTTATCTCGGACGTTGAACCTTTAAAGTTGAAATATGAGTTTTGCCCAATGACAAATGACAAATTCCCAATCAGTTCCTAACTAGTAGGGCTTCTTGCTTGAGTTTTGCTCCAAAGTTTTTAATCAGTAAATCTTGCAATACTGGCTGCAAGTCTTCGCATGGTATGCCTTTGATGATGCAAGTTCCTAAATGAGCATCTTTGCCGACTTTGCCACCCATATATATGTCAACACCTTCTAAGGTTTTGCCATTTTTGCGAGTTTTAGTTCCCATCAAGCCGATGTCTGCAACTTGGGGTTGTCCGCATGAGTTAGGGCAACCTGTCCAGTGAATTCGCACTGGATTGGTGAAAGTTAACTCTTCTTCTAAGGCTTTAATCATTGCCAGGGCGCGGTTTTTGGTTTCGATGAGGGCAAAGTTGCAAAATTGTGCGCCTGTGCAGGATACTAGCGATCGCGTCAGCAAACCTGGATCAATAGAAAACCTTTCTAGCAAAGGCTCTGTTAAAAATGTTGCTAAACGTGAGTCAGAGATATTGGGGATAACGATATTTTGCTCAACTGTGAAGCGGATTTCGCTACTGCCGTAAACTTCCGCTAGACGGGCAATTTCAAACATATCTTCGGCATACAGCCGCCCGACGGGAATGTTCAAACCTGCATAATTTAATCCTGCTTGTTTTTGTTTATATACCCCGATATGGTCGCGTTTTTCCCAATCGATCTCGTCTTTTGCGGCTGCGGGTAATAATGATTTACCCAAACGGCTTTCTACTTCTGCTCGAAACTTTTCTACACCCCATTCATCAATTAGCCACATCAAGCGGGATTTTTGCCGATTAGCACGCGACCCGTGGTCACGAAATACTTCCAAAACGGCTCTACATACAGCAACTACATCTTCGGGAAGTACCCAAGCATTTAAAGGAATCGCCGCCTCACAACGTTTAGCTGAGAAAAAGCCACCCACAATGATGTTAAACCCGAAAACTTTTTGGGGAGTAGAGAGTAGGGAGTAGGCAGTAGGGGATTGTTCATCATTCCCTACTCCCCATTCCCCATTCGCTTCCTTAAATGCTGGAACAAAAGCTAAATCGTTAATTTCAGCATGAACTGAATTGTCTCGTCCACCTGCGATCGCAATATTAAACTTCCGTGGTAAATTGCTAAACTCTGGGTTTCCTTGGCCTTTGTTAGTGAGCATATCTTGAATTTGCTGTACCAACTCTCGTGTGTCGTACAACTCATCTGCATCCAACCCCGCCACCGGATCGCCTGTGATGTTGCGGATGTTATCCATCCCTGACTGGATACTGGTTAAACCAACTGCGTGAAATCTATTAAAGATATCTGGTAAATCTTCAATTCTGATCCCCCGTAATTGGATATTCTGTCTCGTAGTAATATCAGCGCAACCATCATCACCGTAACGTTGCACTACTTGGGCTAAAACACGCATCTGACTGCTGTTGAGAATACCGTTAGGCATCCGCAACCGCATCATAAACTTACCTGGGGTGACTGGGCGGAAAAACACACCCACCCATTTAAGTCGATGATCGCGATCAGTTTCGTCCATTGCTTCCCAGCCCAAGGCGGCAAATTTTTCTATCTCATCCCTGATAGCGAGTCCATCTTTTTGAGCCTTGAATTTCTCGAACTTGTTGAGGCTAGTAGTGGTAGTTGCTGTGTCTGTCATAATCTGACTCTCGTCTAAATTACTGAATATGGTGATAATTGCCCAATATCAATCAACCCGTAGTTTCATTAGGTGTTGTATCTACGAGAATTAGGAATTAAAAACTTAATATTTGCTTACGGTTGATTATTTTTACTTCAGAGCATTCAAAACGAAACTCCAAACCCGTAATTAGTTAAGGAAAACTTGTCGTCATTTACATCTTGGAAATTTGTCAAGCAGGTTTAGATAATGTTCATGTAACAATTTCGATACTTACAAGTTAAAGGCATATTTCTGTTAAAATCGTATAAATAGCTACGGTTTTTTAGTAAAATTGCTTAAAACGGATATAAAATATGCATTTTTTGCATCAAAACCAACCAATATCTTACGCAAACCCTTTAATTACGAGTATTTGAAACGATCAAAGGGATTTTGGATTTCCTTAAATCAATCCTGAATCCAAAATTGAGTGGTAGATGTTAGCTAAAACTTAGATATTATTTCAGCAGCTATGAAACGTCGTGATTTTATTAATTGGGTAGGTTTGAGTTTGATAGCAAGTTCTCTACCTGTAGCGATCGCAGCCTGTTCTTCTCAAACAACTCCAGTATCTAAGGATTGGCAAACAGTCGGTACATCGACAGAATTAGATAAAACTGGTCAATTGCTGGCTAAAAACTCACCTGCTGGGCCTGTATTGGTAGTCGGTACATCTAAAGGCGCAAATTTGACAGCAGTTAACCCTACCTGTACTCACGCAGGTTGCACAGTGGGATGGAAAGCTGAGGCAAAAAAATTCGCCTGTCCCTGTCATGGTTCGGAATTTGGCATTGACGGTAAAGTACAAAAAGGCCCAGCGACAGAAGCGCTTAAAACTTATGCCGTCAAAATTGAGGGTAATTCAGTTCTAGTCAAGCCAAGTTAAACAATACAATTTAGAGTATGGTGAGTAATATCAACCAGCTTTTGGTGCAAGCCCAGACAGCATACGATGCAGCTGATTGGTCATCACTAATTGAATATTTACAACAATTAATTATAGGGACAGATTCTGAACATCCAGAGATAGTTAAAAATCGAGAATATCTGCTGAAATTAACACTTTCAATCTTAGAGATGGGGGATTTTCAGCAACGCTGGGAAATCACCAAAATGTTAACTCGCTTGGGAAATATTGCCATCCCACCACTCATTGAGATATTAGAAGACGAAGATGCAGAGGAAGAATTACGCTGGTATGCAGCACGAACTTTAGGCGAATTTCAACAGCCAGAAGCGATCGCACCCTTAATTGAATTGTTGAAAACCGATGAGGATGAAGAACTCAAAGCGATCGCAGCTACAGCATTAGGACAAATGGGTACTGTTGCGATTACTTCATTAACTGAACTTTTAGCAGATGAAGATACAAGGCTTTTAGCAGTGCGATCGCTTTCCTGCATTCCCCAAACAGAAACCATCACACCGCTATTGAGTGTAGTACAAGATCCACAAGCAACAATCCGCACGGCTGCAATTGAAGCCCTCAGCAGCTTTCATGACGAACGTGTGCCACCAGTATTGTTAAACGCTTTGGATGATATAGCCGCCACAGTTAGGCGTGCAGCAATACTTGGTTTAGGTTTTCGCCCCGACTTACGCGAAGCATTAGATTTGGTGACGAGACTACAACCCAAGCTTTACGACTTTAATATTGATGTTTGTTGTGCAGCCGCAGTTTCCCTTTCTCGAATGGGTTGTGATGACGCAGCCCAACAATTATTTAAGCTGCTAATATCACCCCATACACTGCTACCACTGCAATTAGAAACCATCCGCGCTTTAAGTTGGCTGGGGACGTTATCTAGTTTGGAATATTTGCAAACGGCATTTAATCAAATCACTTCAGAGACACTTTGGCAAGAAATTGTTACCGTTTTAGGGCGAGTGCAAAAGCCCCAAACTACATTAGCCGTAGAAATATTATTGCAAATACTGCGATGCCTTCGGCGAGCTTCGCTAACGCAGCATCCAGCCATAGAGATTGCCAGTGTCAAAAGTGCGATCGCGCTATCTTTAGGGCAGTTAGGCGAAATGCAAGCTATTGAACCATTGATTTCGCTACTAGCTGATTCTAATGCATCGGTGAGACTACATGCGATCGCTGCACTGAAAAATTTGGATGGGGAAGCCACATATCAACAATTACAGCAATTAGCAAAGAACCCCAAACTCACACAAGATTTGCAACAAGGAATAGCGATCGCTTTAGCTGAGTGGTAAATTCTCTCAAACGACGATGGGGAGACAAAAAGAATAATTTTTATCAGGATTAAGTTAGCGTAATGTTGATTGTCGGAGGCTAGCCGAAAGGTTATTCTGTGGGTGTGCTTATATCTAGTCGCGTTTTATAGCTGTAGGTAATCGCACTTGCAAAATTTAAAGTGAACTTAAATGAATATGAACTTAACTCGAAAAGTTAATCAGAATGAGCAATTTGCTACTAGTTCGGAATTTCCTTCTTCATTAAAGAAAAAATATTTAATTACTATTATTACTTTAATCATATTAAGTATTCTAAATATTTCCCTGAAATCAGATAAGGTCAATAGTAAGATTTGGAGCTTTTCTATTGAATTCAAGGTTACATCAGTAACTTTAGTTCTTGTTTTTCTTCTTTGGCTTCCCATCCTACTTCCTTGGTTTATTTCGCTATTTCCACAATTACAAGGTTCTTTGAATTGGTTGCGTCAGCAAGGCATTGAAGAAGTCGAAACTAACTTACTTAGAATTAAACTGAGATATGGTGTAGAAGAAGCATCGCAGAACTATGAAGAAAAAATTTTGAACGTTGCATCGACAAATCTAACTTCTCAAGAAACATATCAACAGGTTGAAAAGCGTTATCGAGATGCTGTAACTCTAGTTAATGCTACAAGTGACATTGATGCGACAGAAGCACTTAAACGAATAGAACAATTAGGTCATTATTACGACAGAGTTAGAGATGAGATGCCCTCTGGAAATGAGCGGACAAGATTAATGAGAGAAATTTCATCAATAATGTGGGCTTTAGTTCCTAAAGTTGTAAATTTCCCTGTTTATGCAAAGCTAAATAGTAACAACGGTGGAGAACGTTTATCTGCATACAAGTACATTGAGTGGCAGCCATCAATTGAGTATGTAAATCTATTACTTTCAAGAGCAATAGGCGTTCTAGAGATGCCTTTTGGACAGTATGCTGCATTATTAGCACTAAGGCGAATAGTGAGGAGCAACAAGCTGATTCCAACTCAATCAAGAGAAATTATAGATATTCTAAATTGGTTGGCAAATCTTGATTGTATAGAAGGAAGTCGCCGAAAACTGATGATTGAAATTGTATCTACACTAGAAGCGAGCAAGTAACCCAGTCTAAAAAAAAGTACGAATTATTCAGTATTCAAAAAGCAAGCCGTCAGGAGAAAAGGTTTTATGAACAAAGAAATTGAAAATGAAATGGAAGACGAATTACGTTCTGAG
Organism: Nostoc sp. ChiVER01; assembly: GCF_034531155.1. Taxonomy (NCBI): domain Bacteria; kingdom Bacillati; phylum Cyanobacteriota; class Cyanophyceae; order Nostocales; family Nostocaceae; genus Nostoc; species Nostoc sp. ChiVER01. Next base: position 123,848 of record NZ_JAVRBS010000019.1, read on the forward strand.
TACAATTTTGCTCAAATGGAGGGAGGCATCAGAGGCAAGTATGTTGAGCGGTATCGTCAGGGTACAAACTTAGTCCTTTTAGATCCCGATGTTGCCCAAGCTTTTCCTAATGATAAAACGGTGAATGACGCATTGAGGTTGTTAATTCAGGTTGCCCAACGCCAACAGCCTAACACTGCGGTGCAGCAGACAGATTAAAAATAATCAACATAATTCGTAATTAGTAAATGCAAGTATGACGCGATCGCATCTGTATCCGTAAGTTGCACAGAAACTTGTGTTGCTCAAACCTCATAATGTGATTAATTAAAAATCTTATCTAAAAATTCATATATTTCAGCAGAAGATAGTCAATTCTTTTTTAGCGATATTTTCCGCAAAAATCCTTGTAAAGCAGATAATCGAGGATTAAGGCAGTCGAACCTGTTTTACACAAATTTAAATTTGAGAAAAAATACTGTAATAAACTATACTAAATTGCGTATAAAAAACCGTTAACTTAATGAAAGCTATAAATGTAATTCAGGCTACATAAAAATGCGCCTAGAGCAGTTGCAAGCCTTTCTGGCGATCGCACAAACCGGCAGCTTTCAACAAGCAGCGCGAACATCTGGTGTTACCCAATCGACGATTAGTCGCCAAATCCAGGCATTGGAAGCAGATTTGGGTATAGAACTGTTTCACAGAACTAATCATGCAAAATTAACGCTGGGAGGTGAATGTTTACTACCCCGCGCCCGGAAAATTTGCCAAGAATGGCAGACAGCTACAGAAGAATTAGCTGATTTAATCGCCGGAAAACAGCCAGAACTTTGCATTGCCGCGATTCACTCCCTCTGTGGATCTTACTTACCACCAGTGTTACAAAAATTTTGCCATGATTATCCAGATGTGCAATTGCGGGTGACTTCATTGGGAAGCGATCGCGCCCTGAAAGTCCTCAAAGATGGGTTGGTGGATTTAGCAATTGTGATGAATAATCGCTTCTTAACCACTGGTAGAGAAATGGTGGTAGAAGTACTTTATGATGAACCAATAGAAATTCTAACCGCAGCCAATCATCCACTAGCCCAATATGAATTAGTCCCTTGGTCGGAGTTGATTCGTTATCCCCAAGTGGTTTTTAAAGATGGTTATGGGATGCAGCGTTTAATACAAGATAGATTTGAGCGAATGGAAGCTACACTCCAAGCGGCTTTAGAGGTAAATACCCTAGATGCCTTCCGAGGAGTGGTGCGCCAAGGAGAATTGATCGCTTTGCTACCTCAATCAGCATTAGTGGAAGCTCGTCTTGACCCTACCCTAGCGATTCGTTCCTTAGCTAGCAATAATACTAGTGGTTTAGCAGATGGTTCAAGTTTGACTCGTCGCGTAGTTATGGTAACAACTCAAGATCGCCTTCAAATTCCCCCCATCAAACACTTTTGGCAACTCGTGCGCGAAAATATTCCATTACAAATTCAGGACTTACGCAACTGGCACAACAGGATTTACGCGACTGGAACAAGTGAGGGCGCGATGCAGTCGCGCAAAGTGCCTAACAACTAATTGATGAACATTAGTAGTTGTGGTGATTACTGCTGCTGGTACAGGGGTATGGTGCTTTTGTTTCATCCAATACTACGATAATTTGATAGATATATAGTACAATGCTTGCATTTATTTGTACTATGAACCTTCTGCTCATAAAGGAGGCAGGTCTGTTGAACAGAAAACGAAATCTATCATTCATTCAAAAAGTCAAGCAAAAACTTGTTTCACCAACTGCTTGGTTAGGGCTAGTTGTGTTTAGCATTTTGCTGGTTACTGGCACCACGATCGCCAGCAGTTTAGCCCAGAATCCTACTCTCTTCGCAGGTAATGCAAGTACGCAAGCTTACGCTGGATTTAAAGGCAAAATTGGCAGAACTTTGGCAGAATCAACACCCTCGTGGACTCCACAGCCGCCATCAGTTTTAGCCGACAAATCTCTGGCTTCATCCCCCACCACCACAGCACCAAAACAGGCCCCCAACATTGTTGTTTTCCTAATTGACGATCTGGGGTTTTCAGATTTAGGCCCCTATGGTTCAGAAATCAGTACACCAAATATTGATAAATTGGCAGCTAACGGACTACGATTTAGCAACTTCACAACGCATCAGCTTTGTTCTCCTACACGAGCATCTTTATTGACGGGATTAAATGCCCACTCTGCGGGTGTCGGTTGGGTTGCCGAGGGAAACCCTGGTTTTCCCGGTTACGCGGGTGAAATTCAGAGCAATGTCGTGACTCTGGCAGAAATTTTACGTAATAACGGTTATTCTACCCTGCTGACCGGTAAGTGGCATTTGACTCAGACTTATGATCGCACCGCCACCGCTTCATTAAATTCCTGGCCGTTACAACGGGGGTTTGAACATTTCTTTGGTTTCTTAGATGGATTGGAACATCCTCAAAAACCTCATATTCTCTACCAAGACAATACACCTATTTCAGTCGATCGCTATCCTGAGAATTTCCTCACCACTGATTACTGGACAGAAAAAGCGATCGTATTGCTCAAAGAAGCAAAAACTAAGTCTCCAAACAAGCCATTTTTCTTGTATTTTGCCAACAATGCTGTTCATTCACCGTTTAATATTCATCCAGCAGACCTCGCCAAATACAAAGGCAAGTATGATGCAGGCTGGGACGTGCTACGCCAGGAACGATACCAGAAACAACTTGCATCAAAGCTAATTCCTGCCAACACTCAACTACCACCCCAAAATCCAGGGGTTAAAGCTTGGGATACACTATCGGCTGAGGATAAAAAGCTATTTGCTCGTTACCAGGAAGCTTATGCAGCCTTCGTTGATAACTTAGATCAAAACTTTGGCAAACTCTATCAGTATCTAGAGTCTACTGGGCAACTCAAGAACACAATTATCATTGTTGCTTCAGATAATGGGGGTTCTGGAGAAGGCGGGGCAAATGGTACGACGAATGTAGCTCGACATTACTCCGGTTTACCAGACGATAAAGCCCTGGATATCAGTCGGTTCGAGTTGATAGGTACTCCTCAAACTGCGCCTCACTATCCTATTGGCTGGGCAACCGTTTCCAATACACCCCTGAAGCGGTACAAGTTCTTTACCCTTGGTGGCGGTAGACGGAATCCATTGATTGTTTCCTATCCAGCAAAAATCAAAGATTTAGGTGCTACCCGGACACAATTTACGCACATCACAGACATTACACCTACTCTTCTAGAATTGACAGGCATCAAACATCCTGACAGGTTTAATGGCAAACCCACGAAACCTCTAGAAGGTATCAGCTTTGCCTATCTCTTGAATGATGCCAATACGCCCTCTCAAAGAACTGAACAATACTATGAGAATTCAGGCAATAGAGGGTATTACAAAGATGGTTGGTATGCTGTTACCGAACATGAGACGGGGAAACCATTTAGTGACTCCGAGTGGCAGTTGTACAACCTCAACAAAGATTACTCCGAAAGCAACAATGTGGCGAACCAGTATCCAGAGAAAGTCAAAGAACTGGCAGCAGCCTTTGATGCTGCGGCATTCAAGTATCAAGTTTATCCCCTGTTAGAATCCTCGGAACATGCAGGAGTGCCGCCTTATATCAAGGAGAAAGTGAAATCGAAGACATTCTATACAAGTGACTTGGTACTGGAACCGGACATTTTGCCCTTGGTGAGCGATCGCGATTATACCATCCAGGTGAAAGCTCAGTATAAAGCAGGCGATCGCGGCGTGATTCTTGCCCACGGTGGACAGGAAGTTGGTTATATCTTCTATATAGAGGATGGCAAGCTGTTCTACGAACACAATAACTATGGTCAGTCGATTAAATTTCCCGCAGTCCCGCTACAGCCAGGTAAACTTAACATCGATTTGAATTACGATGCACTGGGCAAGCGCCAGGGGTCTGGAACACTCTTTGTCAATGGGCAGCAAGTCGCGGCAGGTAAGCTAGGGCTAACGTTTGGTGGCTTTCCTTATGAAGGATTGGACATCGGTAAAGATGCCCGTAGTCCCGTATCATGGGATCTCTACAAAAAATATGGGGTCTTTAAATACACTGGTGCGATAAAACAAGTCAAATACGTACCGGGTTCACCTGCACCTGATGCCACAGAGTAGTTGGGAGTAGGGAAGAAATAAGTAATCGGACAAAATTAATTACACAAAAATCTGGACTGAAATTTTTGACTGGCAAAGGATTGATAAATAACTAAATATGTAATTAATTCTGTCCCAGTACTTATTGTTATTGGGCTATAGACAACAAAACCTTTAACAAAAACAAGGCACACAAAGATTTGTACGCCCTATTACGGCTACAGTATCCGAGTGTGCCTTTTGCTTTGTTACAGACAGTGAAGGACAACGCGCTAGAGGCAATCACAGCCACGAAGTTCAAGCGCATTCCAGGAAGAAACCTGAGGTTCAGACTGTATTGCAGCGAAGTGAGAACCGCTATAATCATTTTCGGTTATTCACAAAGGACAATGGACAAATGAAAGTGGACAAAGGACAAAGTACAAATGAGCAATGTATTTCGGGAATTACTGCAAAAAGTAGGTAGCGGAAACCACACAAGCGAAAATTTAACTCGCACCCAAGCAGCTACCGCCACTAAAATGATGCTGCTAGGTGAAGCGACACCAGCCCAAATCGGAGCGTTTTTGATTGCTCATCGAATCAAACGTCCTACGGGGGAAGAGTTAGCGGGAATGTTGGATGCGTATTATGAACTGGGGCCAAAACTGCAACCAATCGTCTCTCGGCGGCCAGCGATCGCTCTTGGTATACCTTATGATGGCAGAACACGCACAGCACCAATTAGTCCGGTAACAGCTTTACTACTCGCCGCAGTTGGACAACCAGTGATAATGCACGGTGGCGATCGCCTTCCAACTAAATATGGATTACCTTTAATAGACATTTGGCAGCGTTTAGGAGTCGATTGGACTGTCCTACCACTAGCAAAAACCCAGCAAGTGTTTGAGCAAACCGGAATCGGCTTTATTTATCTCCCTCAGCATTTCCCCTTAACTAACAGTATTTGGGAGTACCGCGACCAACTTGGCAAACGTCCGCCATTGGCAACAATGGAGCTAATCTGGTGTCCTTATGCCGGGAATGCTCATGTAATTGCTGGGTTTGTGCATCCGCCGACAGAAGGGATGTTTAAGATAGCTCTGGGGCTGCGGGGAGTAACGAAATTTACATTAGTGAAAGGATTGGAAGGAAGTTGCGACTTACCGCGCGATCGCACTGCGATTATCAGCTTATCTTCATCCGTAGCATCCCAAGAGGTAGAAAGATTGCACCTCGTACCGCGTGATTACGGCTTTACTACTAAGAATGTACCCCTTGGAACTACTGAAGAACTGGTGGCGAATATTCAGAAGGTTTTGGCAGGTGAACCAGGCGAACTAATGCAAACAGCCTTGTGGAATGGCGGATTTTACCTATGGCGGAGTGGTATTTGTCCAAATATGCCAGAGGGTTTAGCTAAGGCAGAAGAATTATTAACCAAAGGTGCAGTAGCAGCTAAACTCCAAGAACTCAGCCAGATAGTAAATTCACTCTCAGCAGAAGTATTTCAGCCAGTGTAAAAAGTTCAGTTAAAATATGAATTTCATCGCTTTAGGGTGTCGGCGACTTCTCCAAAATAGATTTTTGTTGCAACCAATCCTGACCTACTTGAATACTAATATCTGAGCCAAGGTTGCCAGTGCTTTCCACACGTACTTCGCCAAACCCCAAAGTGTCACGAATTGATTCGGCACTCTCACCATCTCCTTGCTGGGCGACAATATGAGTCACGTCTAGAGGTTCACCCCATGCCTTGGCTACATAGATATTACGATATCCAGATTTTTCCAAGGCTCTAATCAATGGTCGCAGGTTAGAGCGATCGCCACCTGTACTATCTTGAATTGCTACACGTAAAGAATGTGGGTCAGTTGCAGTCACCTGCTGTTCTTGATCTGACTCCAAACCAAAGTGTTGAGCCATCAGTTTGGCAATACCATTTTTGTTAGGCAACCAATAGCTAGCATCAAACTCACCTTTCTCGCTAAAGCGACCTGGCAGCATTAACATTTGCATATTAGAGCGATTTGTTCGCACCCCAAAACCCATTAGCGCCACTAATTCTTCAACTGTCAAGTTGGTATCAATGTGGTCTTTAACTACATCCAGAACTTTAGGTAATTGAGTTACAGTCGCTGGGTTGAGCGTTTGATCCATCAAGGCACGAATGACCATTTGCTGCCGTTGAATCCGACCAATATCTCCGAGTTCGTCATGGCGAAACCGTAGCAATTGTAGTGCCTGATCGCCATTGAGATGCTGCTTACCCGCCTTCAAATTGATGTACAAATGTTGAGAATCATCTTGGTACTTCATATCTTTGGGGACATAAACACTCACGCCACCCAAAGCATCGATTAGCTTGGCAACTCCTAAAACGTTAATTCGGATATAACGATCAATTCCCGCGCCACCTAAGAGATTGCTGACGGTTTTGGCAGTTAAAGCTGGCCCACCGTCAACATTGGCGGCATTAATTTTTTTCACTCCATACCCCTCTATTTCTGTGCGGGTATCTCTGGGAATGGAGAGCATAATTATTTTTTTCGTCTCTGGATCAAATTTGAGCAAGAGCATCACATCGGAAAGACCATCAAAGGAGTTTACCTGGGGCAGGTATTTGAGGTTTTTGGTTTCTGGGGGAGGATTTTGGATATCCGGGGGAAGTACGCTCATGCCCATAACCAAGAGATTTACCGGGCGAGTTAATTCTGAAAATCGCAGCACACCTCCAGAAATGCGATCGCTATCAAAGACTGCCTCCTCCTGTGGACTTAGCTGGGCTTGTTGCAAAGGCGTACTAGTCAAAGACACCGCCAAAAGCGCCCCTGCTGTTGCTGACACCATTGCAATCCCACTCATCCCTACCCAAAACCATAGCCAACGCCCGGATTTCGAGTTATGGGAGGGAATTCTTTTACTAGACTTTGAGGCTTTTCCCGACTGGTTTTCTTCCGCCGAACTTCTTTGAATGGTCACAGATTTCCTCACACTTACTCAATAATCAAATTCGGTAAATTTGCAAACTAAAAACATCTAAACAAATCAACCCATAATAACTAATTCTTAATTATCAGTGCTAATTTTTTTAATGTAGTGTCAACCACAACACTTATAGCAGCATTTTTCTTTCTTTTGGGCCAACCTAGAGATGTTTTACTGAAGTATGGCAATAATAAACTGGATTTGACTAGATATATAGATAAATCAATAGTAATTTTTTAGGAAATAGGTAAAACTACTGAAAAATTCCTGCCTTAAAAAATTAAGATAAGTACTTTCCTAGTACTCGTTCAGCTAAGGTAGAAAACCCTGGTAAACGCCCAGATTTGCCCTGCATCAGGCGCAAAATCAACCAGACACTTACTAAAAAGTAACCTGATGTCAGAAAGCTATTGAGGATAAGAAGACGTAGCGAAAAAAAATCTGAAGTTGCTGCTCCGGTAGCTAATAATAGATATCCCAACAGCCAAGTAAGCGCCAAAGTAATAGACAGACGACTAATAGCAAGTTGTTCCCGACTCCCTTGGCCCCGATAGAGAGTCCACAAGGACGGAAAAAAGCCGATGATTGGAATCAAATGTAAAAGCAACTGTGTTTTGGGCATTGGGTATTGGGCAATAATTAATAGTTCTTCTCCCCCTGCTTCCCCTGCTTCCCCTGCTTCCCCTGCTTCCCCCACTCCCCACTTTCCACTCTCTTTCGGTTCAAAATTTTCCATTTGGGTTAGTCTAACTCCTAAACTAGAAGGATGAATAAGACTCATATAGTTAGAGATAATAATCTGTAAAGAAAGATTTTATTTAGTTCTATCCAGCAATCAGCTTAAAATGCAGACACGCAAGCTACTCGACTGGTGGCAAACATTCACACCAATAGCGCGAATCGGCGCGATCGCGTTATTCCTACCGCTACTAGTTCTTAATGGTTGGGCACTTTCGGTATTTTTTAATTATTTCCATTCTCTCATAGTCATTTTAGTTGGAGCCTCAGTGCTAGCATTTCTGCTCAACTACCCCGTGAGCTGGATGGAGCATCATGGTGCTAGGCGAGAGCAAGTCGCTATTTTAGTATTTCTCTTGGCTTTATCGATTTTATTAGCCTTGGGTGTGACACTTTTTCCTTTGGCTCTTACCCAAGCTCAACAACTGGTGGCTCGTTTACCAGAGTTGATCGACTCTGGACGCTCTCAGTTAATGATATTAAACGAAAAAGCTGAGACTTATGGTTTACCGATTAACCTCGATGCTCTGGTAGTGCAAATCAACGATCGCGTCAAGGGACAATTGCAAGCGATCGCTGGACAAGTTTTAAATCTGGCAGTTGTTACAGTCACTAGCCTGCTAGATATTCTCTTGACGATGGTTTTGACTTTCTACCTCTTACAGCATGGGGGTGAACTCTGGGAAAGTTTAGTAGAATGGTTACCCTCTAAATTTCGTGATCCTTTTTCCAAAACAGTCCGCCTGAGCTTTCAAAATTTCTTTATCACCCAGCTAATTTTATCTACCTGTATGGCATCAGCCCTGATTCCTACATTTTTGTGGCTGAAAGTGCCATTTGGTCTACTATTTGGCCTAACTATTGGTTTGATGGCTCTTGTCCCCTTTGGCGGTTCTGTAGGTATCGCCCTGACTACACTATTGGTAGCGCTGCAAGATTTTTCAATGGGTGTGAGAGTCTTGATAGCAGCAGTAATTGTACAGCAAATTCTCGAAAACTTAATTGCCCCCCGAATTTTAGGCAGCTTTACTGGTTTAAATCCAGTGTGGATTTTAATTTCAGTCTTGACAGGGGCAAGAATTGGCGGACTTTTGGGTGTAATTGTGGCAGTACCCACAGCTGTTGTGATTAAGACTACTTTGAATGCCCTGCGTCTTGGAAACCTAAGTAGCGAGACAGACGACAGCACCACAGGCGAGATAACTGCACCTATTGCAGCAAACCAGTCCTCGAAAGCTGACGCTAAAAACACATTGAGTATTTCTGAAGCAACATTACCTTAAGGAGGCAGAAGTCAGAAGGGATTGATACTTCATTTTTTGAATAGTTGACACCAAGATTCCTTGAAACCTATCAAAGAGAAGGAGGCAGGAGAAAACCTCTGCCATGTTCGCGCACAGCATCTCGTAGAGAAGGGAAGAGGTTTGAGTAATGACGTATCTTTTCTTGTTCGGTGAATCTCGAAAAGAATGTTTCTAACTTTTTACCTACAATTTGGCTTAGTTTGTACTTTTCTTCATGCTTCCTCATTGTGGGTCAATGATGGAACCCGTAAACAAAACCCTTCCCGTCTGATTATCCCTAATGGCACAGAAGAAAGGACGATCAACAATCATTCGGAATGGTTCTGGTTCTTCTCTGAAAGCTGTTGCGACTATTCCTACTGAAGTAGCCGCAGCCGCTTCAGTGCCTTCTTCGTTCACTTCGACAAAAGTTTTATGCTTAACTTCACTAATGGCAAAATTTTTACCCATGCCTGAAAAATTGGCTTTGTTGCTGAAAGCCTCCTCCATGCCTAAAGCTTTTAAGGCATCATTAAGAGTAACATCATACTCACTTTTAAACCGGGGTAAGCGAATAAACCCTTTTTGTTTGCTGAACTGAGTCATCCATTTATCCCAGTTCTCAACATTCAAGTTTTGATAAAAAGCTTTCAGGTTAGAGTTTTGTTTCGGCAGGAAAATATAAAAGCTGAATTTACCATCTTTGCCATAAGGTAAACTTACCGCTTGAAACTGTTTGCTTTCATAATATCTATAGTCACCATCTTGTGACATCATCGGGTGTTGTTTTGGCTTGCCAGGTGTGGTATAAAAAGGGTATTGAGCAGTTTGACTTTTATCAAATTCTTGGCTCCATTTTCCTTTAAAATATATGGCATTAATTAAAAACAACACCTGACTTGGTTCAATTTTTTCAATTATTTTATCGATTTTGCCATTAGTGTTATCTTTTACCCAGTTATTGATAATATTAGGTGCGGCTGGATCTTGAAAATTTAAATTGCTGACCTTAGCTTTATAGAAATACTGTATTCTTTGGAGAAAGTCTGGCTGAAAGCTAAAATTTTTGTTTGCCCAAAGTGAGTTAGCAATATTCAGTTGCACTTTCGGGTCAGAATTGTCTAAAAGCTGCTTTAATGCCGCCGCGTAAGAAGAGTTGATTTCTGCTAGATTTAGCCCTTGTAATTCCAGAGTTTTTGCGATCGCTAGTTGAGTCGTGCCGCTAGCGCCGTTGTAGGTCATAGCTAAAGCGATCGCAACACTCGAAGGTGAGATAAAAACATTCTTCTGATCTCGATCCTTTTTCAGAACTTCTGAAAATAGTTTGAAGCCAAACCTATTGCTAGACTCAACAAGTTTAGTATCAGTCTTGAGTGTTTTTTTTTGCAATGGAGTTTCTGGTTGAGGTAAACCAGATTGGGCAAGGACACTTTTATTACTATCGACTTGAGAATACCCTAATACACTGCATAAAACAACACTTGCAGCTGCCATAGCATAGCGTCTGCCCAGGCTAACACCGTAACGTCTTTGCATGAAATTTTCTCTCATACTACTATATTTCTGCGGATTCATTTTACCACCTCACTTGCGAAAGATTCCCGAACTGTGATCATGGGTGACGCAGATACTGTGTCAATGATTAACTATTGCATTTGCTCCAATAGAAAAATGGCACTGTTACAGAAACTGTAACAGCAAGTTATTAGCTCAGAGGAATTAAACACAACTTATTAGAGTGGCTAAATCCTAATTGAAGGGGTGATGTAGACGAATTATAAAAATCTTGATTTTTAGGAGTTTTCCTATTTATCTATAAAAGTATTGTAGACTACTTAATCACAAAATAACCATCGCTATTGGTTTTTAAAGATAAAATCACGCTTTTTAGTACACGAAATACCAAAACTTTTGTAGGGACACACGGCTGTGCTACCCTACAAGGGAGTGTTATTTAAATGAATGAAAAACGCTGTAAGTTGACACAGATAAAAGTTGTGGCACACTATTTCAATTGATCGGTACACTCCACCAAGCTAAACCATAGGGTTGAATCGCTTCATTTAACTTTTGACGAAACTGGACGCGGATTTTGTAATTGCCAGCAGCAGCAACAGGGCAGAAAATGTGTTCTACACTATCAATTTGGCTGATTGAGGAGCAAACAGCACCAGCATCTGAATTTTGAGCATTAGCTTTTACTAAGTATAAATCTAGATTATTCAAACCGCGATCGCGGAAATTTTCGCCTACATCATATTGCTGGTTTTTATTTTTATCGTTGAGTTCTACCAATCGATCCCAACTCAGAGTAACAGCAACAAAACTCCCCTGCTTTAACGGTTTTGCTAATATATAGTCAACAGAGGTTCCAGCATTTACTGTACGATAATCCCAACCAATGGCAGGTACAGTTGTTGATGGCTGCCATTGACCACTACTAAATTGCTGATAAGCGCGAAATACATTTAAATGACCCGCTCCCATTTGGGCATCTAAGGGAATTTTTGGATCTTTATAAGCATCAGAATCTAGCCAGTTTTGATTTTTTTTATCAATTAGTGTCCGGCTCATTCCTAACAGTAAACCATCACCTCTATCTTGGATTTTATCTGCTGAATTCAGTAATACAGCCTTCATTACTTGATGATGGCGAGCATCAATGCTCCAATGTGGTTGTTTTGTCCGTATCTGTCTGTCACCAAATTCTTGCAATAGAGCAACACTAGCCGTAACTTGAGGCGCTGCAAAACTAGTACCTGTAACCTTGTTCGCTTTGCCATCTGGATTGAGCAAAGGAATATTATTCCCAGGAGCAACTAAACTGATAGCAATACGGTCATCAAGATTAAATTCCTTTCCAGCTAGCCTTCCGCTCACTCCTTGGTTAGCACCCGCTAGATTAGCCACATCTACTTTGTTAAAAACTCCTCCTCGGCGAGATGAAAAAGCCACGTTTATTCCGTTAAAATTATCTGTAGGAATAGGAATACCCCCCTTACCTTGATTGCCTGCGATCGCATATAAAACATCATGAACGCGACTAGACCAGTCAACACATAAAGTTAGTAAAGCATTGCCGTCTAAAGTAGCCTCTGGTCTAGGATCGCGGCTCAAAGGTTCACCAAAGCTAAAGTTAATCGCCCGCACATCGCCACCATTTTGTAGGGCTATATGCTGGGCTGACAAGCACTCTTCTGGCTGACCCATACTTTTAGTGGAACCCACCGCAGACGAATACAGTCGCGCTCCCGGAGCAACTCCCGGCAAAGCTTTGTCTTGGCTCACCATCATCCCAGCGACATTGTAAGCGTGGGGGTCAATACCACTATTTGATTTAGCTGGCCCATTGCGTAAGAACACTCCCGCTAAAGAAATGGCGCGATTTTTAGACACCGCCTTATCCCACCCAAACATTCCAGGCCGGCCAATTTCCACCTGACCAATAGCAATCTTGCGACCGATTAAATTATAAGGAGCTTGGTGTAGCCTCAGAGCGTCAATGCCATTAGTTCCTAGAGCAGATTCTAAAACCGAAGCGATTACCGGCGCACTCAGACAAGAAGCACTTAATCCCCAAATTATCCAGGTTAGTTTTTTAGTCATTTGTTATTAGTCATTTGTCATTAGTAGAGACGCGATTAATCTCATCTGTACAGGAGTTAGGAGTTATTATTCTCTCTCATCTCCCTCATCTTCCCCACTCTCCACTCCCCATTCCCTACTCCCAAAAAATCCGGGAACAAAATTATGAGTCTTGCTCAATGTTTTGTTACAATGCTTACAGACGAGGACGCTTAAAAACCCACCAGCCATGACTCAAAACCTATCTCAAAAACCCATTGTCATTTCTCCATCTATCCTATCAGCCGATTTTAGTCGTCTGGGTGATGAAATTCGGGCCGTAGACGCGGCTGGAGCCGATTGGATTCATGTTGATGTCATGGACGGTCGTTTTGTACCTAATATTACGATAGGCCCTCTGATTGTGGAGGCGATTCGTCCGGTTACAACTAAGACCTTGGATGTCCACTTAATGATTGTGGAGCCAGAAAAATATGTAGAAGGATTTGCTAAAGCAGGTGCCGATATTATCTCTGTACACTGCGAACATAATGCTTCACCTCACCTACACCGCACCTTAGGGCAAATTAAAGAGCTTGGTAAGAAAGCTGGAGTTGTACTTAATCCTGGTAGTCCTCTAGAGCTAATTGAATACGTTCTAGATTTGTGTGATTTAGTACTGATTATGAGCGTCAACCCTGGTTTTGGTGGTCAAAGCTTTATCCCTGGTGTATTACCCAAAATCCGCAAGCTGCGTCAAATGTGTGATGAACGCGGTCTTGACCCTTGGATTGAAGTGGATGGAGGACTCAAGGCAAATAATACCTGGCAAGTTTTAGAAGCGGGAGCTAATGCAATTGTCGCCGGTTCAGCTGTATTTAACGCTAAGGACTATGCTGAGGCTATTACATCAATTCGCAACAGCAAGCGTCCTACCCCAGAATTAGCCAAGGTTTAATTTATTTCTGGATTAACCATTCTCTACAAAAAATAGGGTGGGCAAATTGCTCGCCCTATTTTTATTTAGACATAAAAAACTGGAAGCTATTCAAGTTTTGAACTTCCAGTAGTTGTTATATAAATTGAAAATTTAGAAACTAGAGATAATCCAGGTTGGGAGGACTAGGATTACAATAGTCGAAAGAGAAGCGTATAGACCTACTAGTTTTACCAACTACGACAATAATTTCACCGTAACTTTTCTGTTTCCGTTCCTGTTATTGGTGTTAAGCGTTTGCTTTATTTAACTAAAGCAACACCAACCACAGGATAGAAAGTTTTATTAGCATTACTCTCATCGTCTGCAGTCGATGAAAGCTGTGTAAAATTTGGATTGGGGGAATCCACCTCCCCAAATTCTCTTTGCTGAGACTTCCTCAGAAAAAGAACCACCAGTAGCAACGGTTGTATCGTTGGTCTTGGTATAGGAGTTATTCACTCCATGAAATGCTGACTACTTTTGTAATAAATTTGATTGATTTCATAGTCAGAACTAATCATTGATTTTATTTATTAAAATTAACCTGTTTGCCGCCAATCACCTCTGTTTTGGTTTAAGTTTTAGTTGTTATTAGTTTACCAATATCTTCAGTATATATTTGCCATTTTGGCACATTTATGCAAACAAATATTAAATTAATCACTGCTGTAGAAAACCTACCACGCTAAAAATTTTAAAATAGCATAGTAGGCTTTCAGACACTCAATCAACTCTTGGGCAGAATCTGTGGATTCCAAATTGTTTTTAATTTACTCCACAGCGTTTCAAGGAAATATCTTGGCTGCCTTCTGGTTTTTGCTTTCCAACTACTTCAAGATAAGCAGGTCTTGAATCTTTTAGCATTTTTAGATTTTCACTTTGCTGTTGTTTTGTTCTATTGGTTTGAGAATTTTCTTTAAGCAAGCGATTGTAGGTACGGTACGGAATGTAATGGAGAGGATTATACCCAGCAAACCGTAGCATTAAAACACATGCCCAGGAGTACTTTCCAGCAATAATTGCTTCAACTACTTTGTCAAATTGTTGAGCTTTGACTGTTGTATCTAAGTTACTACTAATACCAACAATGTCTTGATTCATCATAGTTTTTAGTTATTTTGGATGAAGTAAACTAGTTCAATTTCTGCGATTGTTAGTGTTCAATTGAGGGTTATAAACTGCACTAACCTTTTTGTAGCTGTTGAATCGCTTTCAGGTAATTATCAGTAATTTGGTAGTGTTGGATGTTGACGAAGGATAAAAATCTATCAATCAACAGACGCGTACATAATTTTCCTAAACTCTGATTGGCTCTCGTAGCTTTGAATGGTAAAGATACAGTCTGAAACTTCTTTGCTGTTTAAGCTTTACCTTGGCGCTATTGAGCATTTTAGTAATTTTGGCTGATAACTCCCCTAGTAAACTAGTTTTGGCAAGAGCTAGCTCGTAGTAAGGATACAAATTATATAGATTCATTCCTGAACTGTCCCCTTGGCTTGAGGTTTCGACTGCATTTGACCTGATGATTTTTTTCATGAACTAACGTTTGATTAAAAACAATCAAGTTTTTAATCAAGTTTGTTGGCTGATCAGTCCTAACTATCCAGATTTCCTCCGATGAATTGAGGAAACTGTGCTTATAGCTTGTTAGTAAGTGAAAGGTAAAAATTTATCTTTTGTCTTCTCATCTGATTGGTAGGACAAAAGTCTCGGCGTAGCTCTTAGTAGATGTAGTTTTGTTCTCTGAAACTTTCTCAACTCCTAGTTCAATAAACTTTCTCTGTTAAAACGCCTGTATTTCTTACTACTGCTTAATTAAGCATTTTCCGGCAAATTTCCATATTTTTTTGAGTAGTGGGAAAAACTTATTTATCTTTGAGCTTTAATAATGCCATTCGTATTTATACTATTTTTTTTCGTTAATGTCATCTACTAAGTTAGTAGATTTTAAGCTAAATTTACTGAATGTATTTAAATACGTACTTGCGTCTTGTGCAACTTTTAATTTTGTCCTCCTTCGCTAATTCATGAGGGGTGTGACCCCTCATACAATCTCAATTTAAACCATTTATTATTGTCGAGTCGCTAGAAAATCCTACCATTAACTATGATGTAAAACAACTTCTAAAAACAAGAAAGTTATAAATAGTAGAAAACGTTCGCAGCTATAGCATTGAACATATTTTTATTAATAAGTTCAATTAGATAATTATATTTATTATGCAGAGCTTTCTTGATTTCCAAGAAATACAGCTTCAGCTTATCTAAATAAAGTTACTAATCAATTTAAATCAAGTAAAATATCTCTATATATATGCTTTTACCAAAAAAACGTAGCAGATTAAATAGGTAGAAGATTAGGAAAATTATTGGTATAGATAAAGTTAACTAACACATAAGACAGTTAAGTTTATTCAGCAGTAAATTTTATATGAATTATAAATAAATTGTTTTTGAACAATAAGTAGTCTTGTAAGGTGTCTCAACAGAGCGCAATCCACCATTCTAAGATTTTGGTGAAGTTACATTATTGCTAACAACCCCTACGTGGATTTAAAAAATAAATCGTAGTCCTATATTTGTCTTAATCTTTAAAACTTTTATGAAGCTGAGATTACGGATGCTGTGGTAATTAAGCTAAATATTAGTAAAAACTACCAATTTTTATGAGTAGTACCTTGCTCAACAAGAATACCTCGGTCTAAAACAAAAATATAGTTGGCATAAAGTAGTCTTGAATTCTCAATGCTTCAACTCTTACCATTACTGAAATTTTCCTTCGATTCCGGAAACACTTGGAAAATACAGTCACAAATTTAAACTCTACTTTGTCAGACAAAGACCAATATGCTTGGGTAAAGGTTAAAACTCTTTGTGAAAATCAATTTTTTTAATTAACCGCAGAGGCGCAAAGTACACAGAGAAAATGCTTAACCCAAGCGTATTGCGATAAAAGCTTGTTCTAGATTGGCTTTCATATCATGTCTGCTTGATTGTTTATTAAATCCAAAGAACCACACCCTGCCAAAGCTAGGCTTTGTCTCCCCTCCCCGCAAGCGGGGTTGGGGGTGGGGTATAATGACTATGGTTAGCATAACTAATTATGCGGACATGATATCATGTGAAGTTGACACGGATGATAGCTGTGTGTCTTTACGTTTGTTGGATCAAGACGAGAATCGCTTTGATAGCAAATCAATTAATAACTAAGTAAATGCCCCAAATTGCCATTGCTCGTAAATAAGTGCTAGCGCGGAAAGTACCAGCTGCGGTGATAGCTTCAGGGGTGCGAAATTGCAGACCATTGTCATAAATTTGCTGCACCACAGCTTGCGTCAACTTAAATGCTTCATCTTTCATTCCCATTTGCACGAGAAAAGCCGCTAGCCCAAAGTTTATCCCTGTCCAGACTTCTAGGGGATGAGTAGCTTTAGGGTTTTCTGGTGAACCGTCAGGACGAACACCATTAGCAGCACCAAACTCACCATTGCAGAATTTCAAAAAGCACGCATCATAAACAGTTTTTAAGGCAGAGAGAGCACGATCGCCCGGTACAATATCTGGTAAGTCCAGCAGACGAGCATAAAATTGTCCGCACAATTGATCTGCCATCACTACATCGGAACCACTTTCACTATCAAGTTTGTAATATTGCCCATTCCAGAGTTTTTCTTGGTAAATAGGAAGAGATTGTTGTAACCAAGTTTCATAAGTGGATTTTTGAACCGCCAAGCCACCAAGATCGCCAAGTTTGTGAGTTAATAAAATATCGCTAATTGCGATCGCAGCCTCTAGCGCCGCTAACCATAACCCACCACAATAGGCGCTGACACCCTGTAACCGCCAATCATCAAAGGTTTGGTCAGGCGCACCGGAATTTTCGGGAATCCCATCGCCATCAATGTCAAAAGTTTTCAGGTAGTCGAGGGTTTGAACGATCGCATCCCAGCAATCTGCTAAGAATTCTACATCGTCAGCACCCGTGAGCAAGAAATCACGGTATACTTGCAAGACAAAATCACTACCCAAATCTTTCCATAAATTGCAGTCTTGATAGCTGGTGTAGTTGGTTTTCTCCCAAACGTGTTCATTGGGTGCGCCTAAATCGTGGGGTGTTGCACCTGCAACTTTGCGAACTGCGATCGGGCTTTCTGCCTTAATTGTCATGTAATAGCCAATTATTCGGGGTGTATCATCACCTTGAGGAATCGCCCTTGCAAATGCCCTCATTACCGACTTTTCTAGTTCTGGAAACAACATCAGTAGGGCAAAAGAGCCATACAACCGCACATCGAGACTTTCATACCAACGGTAATCTAAGCACTCTAGCACTGCAAACTGACCGATAGGGTCAAGTTCTGATGCTGCACTCCAGAGAGTACCGCCGCTAGTGAGGTCATAAAGCTCATTAAATAGAGCCATTTTAAACCAGTTGGGTAAATCTTCGCGGTCAAGAATCGGTTTTTGCCAAGCTTGAATTTGCGATCGCCAAGTTTGGTATTCTTGTAACGCAGTAGATGCGATCGCCCAAGCGTTGTTTCCGCTTTTACCAAAAAAGTCTGTATATCTGCGATAATAGTTGACTCCGGCGGCAAATTCTGTGATCGGCAAATCCCAAGCGAGGACAAAGGGGATTTCGAGAGTTTCACCTGGTTGGAGAGTAAAACGGAGTGCGATTGCAGCTCCTAATTGTGTATTCTCTGTTGCTGGCGTATCTAAATAATTAGGCAAAGAACCATCTTTAGCAAAGCTTTGCCACACCTCATCACCAGCTCCTTCAGGATTCCATCGGGTGTGGTGAAATACCTCTACTTGGGGATGCTTCAACGTTGCAATACACCAAGTTCCGTCACCTTCTTGCAAAGCATCACTACCAACCCGACCTAAAACACAGCCAAACTGTTGTGTATTTTCAACTATTTGGTTATAGTTTCCTTGACTTTCGCTCCAGCGCGGTTGGTATTCGTAAACCGGACTACCATCATCGCGCACCCGCACTTCGGGAGATTTTAGAGCGTTTGTAAACCAGCCCACCATATTTTGCCAAGTGAGCATAATACTGAGAGTAATGGGTGCATCTGTAGGGTTGTGGGTATTCCAGAGGAATATTGCCACAGGGTAGCTAGTTTCTTGATAATTACCTGCCCAAATTGGGGAAAATTGTTCACAAGTCAACTGTGCTTGAAATACATTTTCATACACAAACCAGCTACGTGGATATAGCGCGTGATAATTACCTGTCCCCTCTGTGGTGGAAGTTGTCGGATACCATTGCCAAACTTTGAGAGTACCATCATCGGGCGCTTGCGTAGATAAAGCGTAGGCTTGGGAAGATGTGCTATTGGACTCAAACACGCTGAATTGACAAGCGGGAACGTTTTTGAAGGTATGTTCACCACCATCGATGTGCCATAGATTAAAATCTCCCCGTGAAGAACGACCGATGCAACCTGCACCAAAACCGCCCAAAGGCATACCATGCCAAGGGCCATCATCGATATTACTTGCGTAGCGGACGGTATAAGGTTTGTCCCAGCCTAAGCCGATTGGACGGCTCCAAGTGCAAGAGGGAATTTTCACAGAAAGTTGATTTGTCATCGCTTAATGTTACATTGTGCAGTTACGTCAATGAAGACTAGCGCGATGTGTGATTTTTCTCAAGGGGCACAACGATGCAAGCGCACAGCATTGCATTGGTATCAACTTGTTCGATACCCCAAATCAGTAATGGGAGAATGTCAAGTCTAGTTTTATCGAAGGCTTAAAAAACAAGATTCTCTAAACAAACAGGCGCACGGAGGTAAGCGAGTAAACTGTATATTATGAATATTCCACCTTCACTTAACACAATTATTCGGCAACAGCCTTACCCGCTTTTATTCGCAATTATCAGTGGTTCCCACTTATATGGTTTCCCGTCACCTGATTCTGATTATGACTTGCGTGGTGTGCATATTTTACCAGTTAGGGAAGTGGTGGGATTAGAGACTGGGAAAGAAACTATTGAAGTTTCAGAAGTTCGGGAATCTTTAGAAGTTGATTTAGTTACTCATGATGTCAAAAAATTCTTTTTGATGCTACTTAAAAAGAATGGTTACGTATTAGAACAACTGTATTCACCTTTAATCTTAACCACTTCACCCGAACATGAAGAATTAAAATTTATTGCCAAAAATTGCTTTACCCGCCACCATAGTTATCACTATCTTGGTTTTGCTGCAACACAATGGAAACTTTTTAATAAAGAACAGACATATCAAATCAAGCCATTACTTTATGTTTATCGGGTTCTATTAACGGCAATTCATCTGATGCAAACAGGGGTACTTGAAGCTAATTTAATTAAGCTAAATGAGGTTTTTAATTTACCATATATTCCTGATTTAATTGCCCAGAAGTTAGTAGGCACAGAAAAGTCTGTTTTATCAGATATTAATGTATCTTTCCATCAAATAGAATATGAACGTCTGCGTAATAAATTACAGGAGGTATATGAATGCAGCCCATTACCTGAAGTACCTTCAGCGAATGCGGATTTGCATAATTTGTTGATACGCCTGAGAATGAGGAGCTATGAATTATAAGTGAACAACTCATAATTCATAACTTTGTTTGTAGGAAAATATTCTTGTTACTCTACAACTTCAAAGTCCAAGCAGCAAAAGCTAAAGCACCCCAACCTGCAAGAAAAGCTGCACCGCCTATTGGTGCGATCGCTCCCAAGGATTTAATACCGGTTAAGCTAAGGGCGTACAAGCTACCTGAGAAAATAGCAATACCAATGATAAACAGCCATCCACTAGCTACAAGAGTAGGTTGAGGAAATTCGGTGCGACTAATTAGTATTGCTACGAGAAAAAGTGCTAGAGCATGATACATTTGGTAACGAGCGCCAGTTTCAAAAATTTCTAGCGATCGCTCACTAATTTTTTCCCGCAAGGCATGGGAAGCAAAAGCACCAGCAGCAACTGATAAACCGCCTAAAATAGCAGCTACGCTCAAAAAAATCTGCGTCATTAGACTTAGCCGTAAGTTAATTATTAGTCATTAGTCATTGGTCATTAGTTAATAACGAAGGACAAATAACAAATGACCAATGACAATTAGACATCAAAATGATATGATACAGCCCCTTCTTCATTTACCTTAAAGTTTGCATTGAAGTCTTTAGCTTTTTCATCTAAATATTGCCTAGCATGGGCTGCGGGTAGTTGTGACTGCATTGCAAAGCCTAAAACAGTTATACGCCCATGATTTTCTTGTAGCATTTTATAAAAAATTGATTGCAGGCGATCGCTAACTTGTTGATTAAGCGCCTTTTTCTCCTGTCGGCTTTGACGGTATAATCCCAATGCTAACCATGTACCCAATGTTAGGGTAGGAATGCCAAAAATTAGACGTTCTACCGTAGTCTCATCAATTACAGGGGTATTTGTTTCTGAGAATTCAAACGAACCATCCCAAGCTACGGGTAGCGTGATTGATTCTTCCATAGTCGTTTTATTAAATACCTTTGCTGCTGATAGAGTTACAAACATGAATCCCATTGTCAGTAGCCAAGCTGCGGCCAATTTTTCAGCAGTTTTCATAGTTCCACTTCAGATTTAGACTTTGCTAGCGATTTTAACCTTACTTTCGCAAAGGTTCCAATATATCAATTTACTCCTGACGATAGGTTTGTCAGCGTTTCTTTTATCTTCTTCAGTCCTTTCTCGATAGTATATAGGCGCTTAAGGTTCTCCCACTGTTTATTTGTCACAAAGGAAAGCGATCGTATAAATGTCAAAACTATAGTATAAATTTTGCCTTTGTTACTTAAATAAGGGTGTGCGATCGCTATAATAATTAATTGTTCATGCTCCCAGTCAGAGCGATGTCTCCGACGGGCTACGCCTACGCCAAGATTAAAAGTAGAACTTAGCGCCAACTATAATACTTACCAGTGTTAAACCTTGAGATTTTCAAATCGCAGCAGAGGTATAATATTTATCTTGCTGCGATTCTAAACTTAGTTGCGTGTAGCTTCAAGTAGGCGGGAAAAATAGAAACGAGTCTTCGTCATTGCTTTTCGTTGCAATGAAAAGCCATTACTTTCCAAGATTTTTACCACATCAGCCTCACGATGCAAATATGCACGAGTCGCTTTACTTGGCCCGGGAAAGAAACTACCAATTTTCTTAAGTATACTTAGGGCGCAAGTCTTCGGCGCAAAACTGAGAATTATCCGCGACTGTGCCAAAGAACAGAGGTGAGAAATCATCTCATCTGCTTTTTCTTGGGGGTAGTGGATGAGAACATCCAAGCAAATAACGGTATGGTAACTACCACTTAACGATTCCAAATCTTGCACAGCAAAAGTGGGATTTTCGGAATTTGGCAAAGTTTGCTTGGCTCTATCCTTGCCTTCTTCCACCATTTTTTCAGAAATATCGGTGGCATAGACTTTAGCACCATCTACCGCTAGCGGGATGCTGAGACTACCGACACCACACCCAGCATCACAGATTGATAGCTCTGGTAAATTGTTATCAGCCTTCAGCCAGCCGAGAACTGTATTCACGGTTTGCTGGTGTCCATTGCGGATGTCTAGTTGAACTTTGTTGACTTCGCCATCGCCGTAAATTCGCTTCCAACGGTCAAATCCGGTAGAATTGAAATACTCACGAACAATCGTTTTATCGTCGGCTGCGTTCATAAACTTTGATTTTTAGGGGTTCCCAATGCTTAAAATTATCATTGATGGGAACCCATAAGAACGGTCTTCCAGATTTTTATAGATATGGCGCACAGAAGTCAGTTAGCACATCTTTGCACCTCTAATGATTCAAATGATCAGTTGTATGAGCCATTTTCTACTATTTATTCATCTATTCTTTTCGTTACTATAAATTTTATTGTTATTTCACCTTGGAAATGTAGATAACCCCTTCTTAAGGTGGTATCGTAATTGCGATAGCTTTGCTCGCCGTAGGCATTGCAACATTTATGCTGTTAAAAACTTAGTTGTTTGTAACTAATGTAACTAATAAACTAAAAAGTTTAAGTAAAATTTTTTACGCAAATAAATTTCCTATTTAGGTTTAATTATTAAATATGGCACTGAACTCGCTAACAGACAGCCCTATTATTGCATTTACAATTCTCCTAACAGTAATCTTTACTGTACCTCCTATATTTGAGCGATTACGGCTACCTGGATTAGTGGGGTTGTTAGTGGCAGGTATATTACTAGGGCAAAATGGACTAAAGTTATTAAACCCTGAGTCTGAAACTATCAAGCTGCTTTCGGAGATTGGCAAGCTTTATTTGATGTTTGTGGCAGGTTTAGAAATTGACTTAGAGCAATTTCGTAAAACTAGAAATCGCTCAATCGGGTTTGGCACTTTAACATTTTTAGTTCCAATGATTGCTGGCATTGCTACGGGGCGATTATTCAATTTTGGTTGGAATGCCTCTGTCCTAATCGGTTCTTTACTGGCTTCTCATACCCTCTTAGCATATCCAATTGTGAGTCGTCTGGGAGTGGTAACAAATGAAGCTGTAACCGTCACGATTGGTGCCACAATTTTTACTGACACAGGTGCTTTGCTAGTATTAGCGATTTGTGTTGGAATTCACGGAGGAGAATTCTCCGCCATGAGTTTAGCGATTTTATTAGGTGGATTAGCAATTTACACTGCTGTTGTCCTGTTTGGCTTTGACTGGGCAGGAAAAGAGTTTTTTCGCCGCTCTGGGGATGAACAAAGTAACCAGTTTTTGTTTATATTACTAGCATTATTTTTGGCATCTGTTGGAGCGCAGGTAATTGGAGTTGAAAAAATTGTTGGTGCTTTTTTAGCAGGTTTAGCTGTCAACGATGTTCTAGGACGTAGCCCAGTCAGAGAAAAAATCGAGTTTATTGGTAGTGTTTTATTTATCCCTTGTTTCTTTGTGGACATGGGATTATTGATTAATATTCCTGCATTTATCAAAACCCTCAGTTCAATTTGGCTGACTCTGGTAATTGTAGTAGCTTTGATTGGCAGCAAATTTATAGCAGCATTCTTAGCCAAATTATTGTATCGCTATAACACGGCGGAATTGCTAACGATGTGGTCATTGTCGCTACCCCAGGTAGCAGCCACACTAGCAGCAACCTTGGTTGCTTATCAAACGGTAAATCCTGCTGGTGAGCGCTTAATTAGTGAAGCTGTCTTGAACAGTGTGATTGTCCTCATGCTAGTAACTGCAATTCTGGGCCCCATAATAACAGCACGATTTGCTCCTTCATTACAGCTTTCTCAGACAGATTTTGAAACAGATAGTTTGACAACTTGGTGGCAAGGTAATGAAGATGAGCAAGTAGAGAAAAATCAATATCCATTTACTGTACTAGTGCCAATATACAACCCCCAAACCCAGCGATATCTAATAGAAATGGCAGCACTACTAGCTAGTCATGAATCTGGGAGGATTGTGCCATTAGCTATTACTAGAGCACATATTCAGATGGATGATCCGCAATTAGTAACAGCGCTCAACCAAAGCCGGGAAAGATTGAATTTAGCTAAAGAAATCAGCCAAGAATTTGACGTGGAAGTATCACCAGCAATTCGGATTGATGATGATGCAGCTTTGGGAATTAGCCGCACCAGTCGAGAACAAAACGCTAGTTTAGTAGTGATGGGTTGGTCGCAGACAACAGGTTTACGTGCCCGCTTATTTGGTAATGTAATTGATAGCGTTTTCTGGTCTTCTCACTGTCCAGTAGCAGTAACACGCCTATTAAGTAGTCCTAAGACAATTCAAAGAATTCTTGTGCCAGTTGGAGACTTAACGCGGCAAACTATCGGTGCTTTAAGGTTTGCCCAGATTTTGGCTGATGTTAATCAGGCAGAAGTAGTGCTGTTACACATATCCGATCGCAAAACACCGCCTAATCGAGTCGAAAACTTTGTATCTCAATTGTCTGATATTACTTCTAAAAGCCAATTACAAGTGAATACGAATATCCAAACAATCAGGGGTGATGATATTGCTAGAACCATAATTCGGGAAGCTCAGGCATTTGATTTAGCGGTGTTACGTTCTGTTCGTTATCGCACAGCAGGTGGATTAGCTGTGAGTGAAGTGACAACGCAGTTAATTAGAGAATTAAAGTGTTCAATTGTTTTGTTAGGAGAACCTCACTCGTGATGTGGGGAAGTCGATACCAGTAAAATGAGAAAAGACTTGCGATCGCTTTTGGGCCAGTGATGAGAATCGACAAGAGCGATCGTATGGTTTTATAACTCTTCTCCAAATTGCTCTTGAGATAATAATGGCTCAAATGATTGGTAAGCCTCATAGTTCCGAAAATGTCGAGCATATAAATCAACAATATCCTCAGATGAATCAAAGTCATCATACAAAACTGAATTTACATCTACTACTTGCTGCAAAGACCAAGTAATAGTTTCTCCATTTTCATTTGTATAGCTGACGGTTTCATTTTTACCATAATTTAAAGCTTTTGCTTTTGCTTCCTCTAAAGAAGTGGCTTTAATCAAAACAAAGCTTTCTTGGTACCAAGGTTGATAATCAGGTTTATCTGAAGATGATTTGTAGATAACTATAGCAATATATAAGGATTTTGCTTTATTTGGACTTTCAGTTTTCATCCCATATTCTCCCCAGCTATTTTTTGAATTTACTATCATTCAATCAATTTATAATTTCAGTAAGAACTCTTGATACGTAATAATTTCAGTATTTTCAAATTTTTTAATCTCTAATAAATCTTGATCGCCTGTAAGTAAAAAATTAGCATTGCTATCTTTTGCTAGTGCTAAAAGATAATTATCTTTTGCATCTTGACAAAGATAAACTTCGGACATTATATTTATAAACAAACCAATAGTCCGCAAAACTTGAATTAATTCATTGACTTTGTTAGACGGAAAATATTTTTGTAACTTAGGACGTTGAGTAACCAATATAATTTCTTCTAATATCTCTTCACAAACTACTATTTGAATTGTTTCTTCAAATAAAAGGTTTTGTAGTTGTTTTAATTCTTTACCAATCAGAAAGCTAATCCAAAGATTAGTATCAATGATTATCTTGATTGTTTTGTTTTCTGGCATAAATTTGAGAACGGACGATTTCTACTTCCTCTGTAATTTCCTCTAAAGATAATTCATCGGTTTGAAATATTTCTAGTAACTGTGTTAACTTTTTATTCAAAGTTTCTTTTTCTAGCTCTTTGCTAAGTAACAATTTTTCTGAATCAGAAAGTTGTTTAACTAGGGTAAGAATTTGTTCAAATGTCAAGGGGAGTTGATAGGTATTTTGTAACATAGTGTCAAAAATTATCCTGTTTTAAATTTATGTTCATCACTATTCCTACACCTTATTTTACTGCCGAAACCAACTGCGTACCCAACGCCACAACCGACGCAACCACACCCAAAACCTACGGTGAGAAAACCTCAGTGTTCATTTTATAAACTGGGCACGTATTAAACGCCACAAAAGCAGCAGAATCAGCCATACCAAGGCAAAAGGAAAGGCTATCAAACCGAAAATAAAACACAAAATTAACTGTAAACGCCCACGTTGAGCCAACTTTATTAATGATTTTAGCCACTGAGGATAAGGCATCGCTTCGAGAGGAAGCTCAAGTTCTTGGAAAATCTGCTGGGCTTGATACGAAGCTACAAATCCTTCTTGAATCCTGCCACACTGATGATAAGCATTGCCCAAACTGATTAAAGAATTACCTTCGCCATTGCGATCGCCTATTTCCCTTTTGATTTCCAAAGACTGCTGCAAGAACTCAATCGCCCGTTGGTACTGTCCCAGCAAGTTGTAAGCATCGCCCAAATTGTTTAAGGATTTACCTTCGCCATTGCGATCGCCTATCTCCCTAAATATTTCCAAAGACTGCTGCAAGAACTCAATCGCCCGTTGGTACTGTCCCAGGGAGTTGTAAGCATTGCCCAAATTGCTCAAGGAATTACCTTCGCCATTGCGATCGCCTATCTCCCTTTTGATTTCCAAAGACTGCTGGTAGAAGTCAATCGCCCGTTGGTACTGTCCCAGGTAGTTGTAAGCATTGCCCAAACCGATTAAGGAAATACCTTCGCCATTGCGATCGCCTATCTCCCTAGATATTTCCAAAGACTGCTGGTAGAACTCAATCGCCCGTTGGTACTGTCTCAGCAAGTTGTAAGCATTGCCCAAACCGATTAAGGAATTACCTTCGCCATTGCGATCGCCTATCTCCCTTTTGATTTCCAAAGACTGCTGGTAGAACTCAATCGCCTGTTGGTACTCTCCCAGGGAGT
The DNA here is from genome assembly GCF_034531155.1 of Nostoc sp. ChiVER01. Lineage (NCBI taxonomy): Bacteria > Bacillati > Cyanobacteriota > Cyanophyceae > Nostocales > Nostocaceae > Nostoc > Nostoc sp. ChiVER01. The sequence goes on from NZ_JAVRBS010000019.1 coordinate 150,798, forward strand.
CGTAAGCATTGCCCAAACTGATTAAAGAATTACCTTCGCCATTGCGATTGCCTATCTCCCTTTTGATTTCCAAAGACTGCTGGTAGAAGTCAATCGCCCGTTGGTACTGTCCCAGGAAGTTGTAAGCATTGCCCAAATTACCCAAGGAAACACCTTCGCCATCGCGATCGCCTATCTCCCTTTTGATTTCCAAAGACTCCTGCAAAAACTCAATCGCCCGTTGGTACTGTCTCAGCAAGTTGTAAGCATTGCCCAAATTGTTTAAGGATTTAGCTTCGCCATTGCGATCACCTATTTCCCTTTTGATTTCCAAAGACTCCTGCAAAAACTCAATCGCCCGTTGGTACTGTCCCAGGAAGTTGTAAGCATTGCCCAAACTGCCCAAGGAAGTACCTTCGCCATTGCGATCGCCTATCTCCCTTTTGATTTCCAAAGACTGCTGGTAGAAGTCAATCGCCCGTTGGTACTGTCCCAGGAAGTTGTAAGCATTGCCCAAATTACCCAAGGAAACACCTTCGCCATCGCGATCGCCTATCTCCCTTTTGATTTCCAAAGACTCCTGCAAAAACTCAATCGCCCGTTGGTATTGTCCCAGGGAGTTGTAAGCATTGCCTAATGAAGTGAGAGCAGCCTGATAATTCCAATTTTCTCTAGCGCCAATTTCTCCCCATTTACTTACCAATTGCCCATATAATTCTACTTGGTCTGCATAATAACCCCGCAAGGTTAAAAAATCATCGCAAATCGAAATACTAACAAAGGCAGAGTTATAATCTTGCAACTGATAAAAGTGATCAAAGATTTCCAAGTATTCTTTAACATCATCTTTTGTTTTCCAAGGCGGTTGTTTAGCAATTGAGCGATAATAATCTATGGCTTTTTGATGCGCCTCACTCTGATCGCCAGCCTGATACCGCACATACTCCAAAATCACGGGCTGAAAATCAAATCGCCGCTTACCATTGAGTTTGTCTACCAACAAAGAACGCTTAACCAGATTCCTCAATTCTTCCTCAATCTCTGCTGCTGAACTTCCCGGCAACATAGCCACTGCTGCTGCACTGTCAACCGCACCACGATAAACACTAATATTCAGTAATAACGCCTTTTGTAACTCATTCAACCGATTAAAACTGGCATCCAACACCAACACCATCCCCACATTTTTCCGGTGATGGATACCTACCACTTGGGAATCTGTCAACAATTGCTGCAAATTCCCTAAGCCTAAATCTGCTAATCTGCTTAAGTCCGGGTCTTGTGAATATTCTTCATTTAATAAGTCTGCTACCAATCTCAACAGTAGAGGATGCCCATCTACTAATTCCACAAACTGCGTTAAATCTCCCCGAATGCCTAATGCAGTTAACAGTGCTACCCCTTCATCTACTTGCAAACCTTTCAGGGTTAGCCACTCAAAGCCTTTTAATTCTGGTCTTTCCCTGGTGGTGACTATTACCTTACTATTATCGCCATGTTCCACCCATGCTTGGAAAAAGTCGCCGTAAAATAGACTTCCCCACTGTCTATCAGGTTGTAATAAACTCTCCAGGTTGTCAATGATGAGTAAAAATTGTCCAGAACATAAACACTCAACTAGCGCCTCTACTAACTGCGCTTCTTGTTCTGGAACCGGAAAGCCAAATTCACTGAGGACTTGGCGGGCTAAATCGCTAAAACCTCCCCCATTACTGACATCAGCCCAAAATCGCTTGGGGAAATCGGCAATTTCATCATAAATTTTCGTAGCTAGCATCGATTTACCTGTGCCACCGATGCCTTCTATACCAATTAAAAAGGTATTTTCATCAGTTAACCATTGCTGTATCTGAGCAATTTCTGTTTTCCGTCCCTGCCAGTGAGCCAAACTTTTGTTAGAGTTCCCTGCTTTGAGAACCCCAGGCGATTCTATTTTGGTACTGCGTTCTAGCCACTCCAACATTTGTTGCTGTTCAGCACCAAAAACAGCAATATTGGTTACTTTGGGTTATCGTACCTCCTAAAGTCATAGGTTGGGTTATTAACGTTACCTGCTGTATTTATTTGTGTACTGTCATCGTAAGACTGAGCATTGACATTAGAAGCGTTATTATTTGAACTTGTAGTTGTTTCTTCCCAAATCTTAGTTATTTCCTCTGCAAGTGCTGTATCCGCTTCTAAAATCTTCTTGAGTTGCACCCGCAAACTTGTTTGTAAATCTTCATCTTCTGGCTTTTGTGCCACATCCGTTGCTGCTTCTTTCGCTGCTTCCTTAGCCTCTACCTTGGGATGTAACTTATCCCAAATCGCTTTGGCTTTATTCCAACCATCTTCACCTACTTTTTTAGATGCCTCTTCTACAGCTTTATTACCCACATTCAACAGAAATGGCAGACAGGGAGCGAGAAATTTAACGAGTAGAGCTATATCCATTGGTTTATGATATCTATCTCAGAAATGTACATACATTTTTACTAAGTATATTAACGCTTTTTCCCCTATCACCTTGATTCTTTTACCTTAAGGTGAAATTTAGCCTAATCATCTCAATATTGCGTAAGTTTTGAAGATTTGTAGCGACTGTTTTAAAAGTCAAGTGCGGGCTACGCCTACGCACCTGTGTACTTGATCGCGGTGCGACAAAGTTTGAATTACTCCAACACGACTTTGAAGTACCTCAAAACGACTTTGAAGTACCTCAAAACGACTTCGGAGTACTTCAAAACGACTTTGGAGTACCTCAAAACGACTTTGGAGTACCTCAAAACGACTTTGGAGTACCTCAAAACGACTTT
>NZ_JAVRBS010000002.1:0-108522 GCF_034531155.1 Nostoc sp. ChiVER01
GGTTCTATTCTTAAACTAAAGCCTTCTCAAATAACTTTGAGATGGCTTTTGTTTTTCCTGAAATATAGTGCGTTACAAATGTTCTCACATGCATATCAGTGGTGCAGGGGATGACCACCCTTTTCGCTTCTGAAATTAGATGAGCGAGGATTCTTTATTGAGCATTACTGAGAGGATGTTTGGAAAGTCAAAAAAAGCTTTAGTAACGATAATCTGTCAGTAGATAAAAATGCGACAGCGTGACTAGAGCCATGTCTAAATCATACCCAAGTGACTTGACTTATGGAACAATGGGAATTGCTATCGAGCTTCTATTCCACCAGAAAATTCAGCGTGTCGTCCTCGCTGTGTTGATTACAGTTCGGGGACACACTGTTATTTACATGCCCATCCTATAATCAGTAATGCCTTTGCCAAAACCTACCCTTTAAATTTACATCTAGCAGTATAGCGATCGCCTCTTCGACAGACAGTTAATAATCTAATGAGAAAGTGTGTTAGTGTACCTTAGTATAAGTATCGCTTATTTCAATTGGTACGGAAATTTCTCTTACGTTGTTTGTGCCTTGCAACTTCTTTACGTTTGTGTTTTTCTAAAGGCGTTTCAAAGTGACGATGCTTTCTCATGTCTGGAAAAATACCTGCTTTAGAAACTTCTCTCTTAAATCGACGTAAGGCTGACTCAATTCCTTCATTTTCGCCCACAAATACTCGGGTCATTTTCATCTCCTACTTAATTGGTACTGGGCATTTTTAGCTATCCAATAGACCGAAGCGCAAAAAGGGCAGATAATGAATCTGCCCTTAAGACGTTAAAACTTAGTTTTTAATCTTAAAGCTTAGTAGCGTCCTCGGTTGTATCCACCACCGCCGCCGCCGCGACGATCCCCACCACCAAAGGAACCACTTCTGTCTTCCTTGGGTTTAGCCTTGTTCACTTTGAGATCGCGTCCCATCCATTCAGCACCATCAAGAGCTTCAATAGCAGCTGTTTCTTCAGCTTCTGTACCCATCTCTACAAAAGCAAAGCCGCGTGGACGGCCTGTTTCACGGTCAGTAGGCAACTGAACCCGTTTTACAGAACCATGTTCAGCAAAAACAGATGTGAGGTCTTCTTGTGTGACCTCGTAGGATAGATTACCTACATAAATTGACATGCGTTATCTCCAAAATCATAGGTGTGTAGAGATTTAGATTTCGGAGACAAGCTTGTTAAGACCAAAAGGGAAAAGCCTGTCAATACTAAAAACAAACGCTGTAACCGAATTTTATTCTCACCTAATTACCTTAGCACATCATTGAGTTCTTACCCACCGTAACTTAGAAGTACTAAAGATTAGGTATGGGGCATTGGTTCTTCTCCTTGTCTCTCTGATCTTCTCTTACCCCTTAATGAGCAACTCCTAATATTGAGTAGCAGAGATTCCCCAATTAATTGCAAAATAAATGCAGTTAGTCATTGTTACTAATTGAAAATGCCGACTACACTTGCTGACGCACAAAATTTACTTTCTGACCTGATCGCCCGCTACTCTGAGCGTGTAGATTATCTGATGATTCGCCTTGAAGAAGCAGAAGGGACTGATATCTTGTTGCGTGGCGACAAGGTAGAAACCCTAAGCGAAGGCATCTCCATTGGTGGACATATTCGCGCTTGTTATAAAGGTGGATGGGGTTTGAGCTGCTTTAACCAACTGGCGACAATCGAAGATCGCATAGAAGAAGCGATCGCTGCGGCGCGGATGGTTGGTGATGAAGAAACTTTACTTGCACCTATTGACCCGGTGCAAGCAGTATGCGTTCTACCCCTAAAAGGCACTGATCCCCGACAAATCCCACTCTCGCAGAAAAAACAATTATGCGATCACTATACTGAATTGCTCAAAAGTGTTGATCCCCGGATTACCACTACCTCGGTGCGTTACGGTGACAGCGCCCAAAAAGTGATCATAGCGACCTCAGAAGGCACTTTGATCGAGCAATCTTGGGTGGATATGGAAATGCGCTTTGCTGCTACTGCCAGAAATGGCGAAACCGTACAAACTGGACGGGAAACTACTGGCTCTCGCAAAGCTTATGAAGATTTAACTGATTTGGATGAACAGGTAAAAAGTTCGGCTCAAAGAGCGATCGCAGCTTTATCTCTGCCATCGGTAAAAGGCAACACTTACACCGTAGTCATTGATCCTATTCTTACGGGTTTGTTTGTTCACGAAGCTTTTGGACATCTTTCTGAGGCCGATATGGCTTACGAAAACCCCGATCTGTTGGAAGTCATGACCATCGGACGGCGGTTTGGCCCAGAAGAACTCCAAATTTTTGATGGTGCTGCCCCAGAGGGACATCGTGGTAGCTATTTTTATGATGATGAAGGCACGCCTGCTACTACTACTCAACTAATTAAAGATGGAGTTTTAGTTGGACGTTTACATTCTCGTGAAACCGCAGGCAAATTGGAGGAAGCGCCTACGGGGAACGCACGCTGTCTCAACTATCACTTTACTCCAATTGTGCGGATGACAAATACCTGGATTGAACGGGGTAACACATCAGTCAAAGACTTATTCACCGATATCAAAGAAGGAGTGTATGCCCGGAATTGGTTGGGTGGGATGACGAATGGAGAAATGTTCACCTTCAGTGCTGGGGAAGCGTGGATGATTAGGAACGGCAAAATTGCTGAACCAGTGCGGGATGTAACGCTTTCAGGAAATGTATTCCAAACTCTAACGGATATTGAGGCAATTGGTAATGATTTTTACTGGGATGAATCTGGCGGTTGCGGTAAGGGAGGGCAAAATGGTTTGTCAGTAGGTTGTGGTGGCCCTAGTCTGCGAATTCAAGATGTAGTGGTTGGTGGGGAAACGTAAACCTTACCCAACCGTTGTAGCATTAGGTCTGTATTATATAAGTTTGTAGTAAGCACTAAAGAACTAGCTGACTCCTTCTACCAGGACATAGAAAATTGCGTTCATAACTTCCCATATATCGACTTCACGCTTGCGACCAGCAGGTTTTGGTTCTGGAATTAGGTCACTCAGAAATTCATATTGAGCGCGGGTGAGGTTGCTGGGGTATGCTTTACTCATGTTGCTCTCTTGGTGCTGTCTATTATCTATTCACAGCTTATACTGAGAGAGCTTTTTTACTACATTCCCTACTTTTCAAATATCCTCTCAGCCCTAGCTTCTAATTTAGCGATCGCGCCAGCCCTGAGTTGTCAAATCGTTGGCGTGATCGCATTGCACAAGGAAGATTATCTTTTAATCTTGGTAATAAGAGCAGTATTTGGCGACAGATGATAGAAGAACTATGGACAGCTTACCGCCAAGCCCTAACAGAAATGTCGGTGATGGAACTGAAAGACTGTAAAAAAGCCATTTAGCAAAATATAGAAAAGCCTGATGTGATGCTGGAAATTCCTTTAGGAGTAGACATTATCCAAGGTGCTAATTAAATTCAGTATTTTTCTTAGTGAAGAGACAATTGTATATTTAGCTATAGTATTACTTAGTTAGTCAAGTGAGAAAATTGAGTTTAGTAGGATGTTTTGAAGTAACGCTTGATTATGCTGTTGATAAGCTGTAAGTTGATAAACGATAGATAATTTAAGATCCTTTAAAGTCAGCATTCACATGAAGCTAATTATTTCTTTAACTGTAATGGATTGGTATTAATAACGGCAAAACAGTCAATTATATACTAAATAATATTTAGTGAATAATCCTAAAAATAATTTGTTCCGCAAAGAGGCTTTAGAACGCGCTTCTTCTCCAGAAGAATTAGACCAAATCATGCAGGTAGTCAGTCCTCAAAAGTGGCTACCTCTATTCGCAGTTGGTTTGTTAGTGGCAGCGGGTTTTTTTTGGAGTATTTTAGGAAGAATCCCAATTACAGTCACGGGTACTGGAATAATCGTTTACCCTAGTAAGGTTGCGTCTTTCCAATCGCCAATCGCAGGTAGGTTGCGAACAGTAAATGTCAAAGTTGGCGACTTTGTTAACAGAGGAGATGTACTAGCAACGTTAGATCAAAGCGAACTGCTTAAGCAGCTACAACTAGTACGAGACAAACTGACGCAACTGCAACAACAGGGACGTGATGTTAACTCCTTACAACAACGGCGGCAAGGTGTAGACAAGCAGGCAATTGAACAGCAACGCCAAAGCTTGCAGCAAAACTTGCTCTCAACAAAGAAGCTAACATCAATTTTAAAGGAGAAAGGACTAGACTCAATTCAACAAGATCGGATTAGCCAAATACAAAGCTTGCAAGCTACAGAGCAATTGCTACCGACTTTTAAACAAAGATTAGATAAACGCCAGCAACTATTCCAACAGGGAGCAATTTCTGGTGATACAGTACTCCAGGCGCAGCAAGACTACTTAAACACAGTTAAACAAATTAATGAAGCGCGATCGCAACTCAAGCAACTGGATGTCAAAGAAGCAGATGCCGAAAGACAATATCTAGAAAACTTGAACTCAATTAAAGATTTGCAAGCGCAGTTAAAACAACTAGATAGCAAAGAGGTGACATCAGAACAACAGGACTTAGAAGCTGACACTAACCGTAAACAAGAAATTCAGGAAGTCCAACGAAATATTGCTCAATTAACAGTGCAATTAGTAGAGAACAGCCAGATTAAAAGCAGTTACACTGGAAGAATTTTAGAAATATCTGCAACACCAGGGCAGGTTGTATTACAAGGTACACCAATTGGAGCGATCGCTGCTCAACAAGCATCAGATCAACCCGTAAGCGTAGCATTTTTCCCTGTTGGTGATGGTAAGAAAATTCAACCAGGAATGAAGATACAAATCACGCCTAGCACAGTGCAACGAGAACGTTTTGGTGGAATAATTGGCTCTGTTACCGATATTTCAGCTTATCCAGTGACTAAAGAGAGTGTATTAAGTGTAGTAGGCAATTCCGAGATCGTCCAAGGGTTTATGGCACAGGGGCCACAAATTCAGGTTACTGCCCGACTACAACCAGACGCTAACACCTTCAGCCAGTACAAATGGTCTTCTTCTCAAGGGCCTGAGTTGAAAGTAACTCCTGGAACTACTACTACTGTACAAGTCACTGTAGAAGAGAGGGCCCCGATTACGTTTGTCCTACCGTTGTTCCGCTCTTGGAGTGGCATTAATTGATACTGAGAATCAGGAAGCTAGGGTAATTACTGGAGTTTAGACTAAGCCATCCAAAAATACCCAGCAGTGCTGAGTTAATGAGAGACGGAATGATATTATGAATAATCTTGAGTATTAAACCGCAACTGATGGTTCTTTACGTGGTGGAGTTACTGTTTTTTTAACAATTGGGCATCGGTTTTTACGGTGACGCTTTTTTCCTGTTTGCCAGCCAGGGGACTTTCCGCGAGGTTTGGGTGCGCTTGTTGGAGTACCAATCACCGCAAAAACTCCTCCCATAGCTTGAGCAACTCGCCCAGGGGTCAATTTATCGGAGGATTTCTGCCAAGGTAAAGGATTATCAGTCACGATATCACGGGCTAACCACAATTCCCAAGTCATGAGGGGCATCAGGTCACTCCACCGTTCACACTGCTTAGGAGTACTAAACTTGGGCACAGTCCAATGTAAACGTTGCTTTAGAAAGCGATACCAGTGATCAATTGTAAAGCGGCGCAAGTAAAGTCGCCAAACTTCTTCTATTGGAGGCATTTCTTCTCCTACCCAAGCTAACCACAGAGGTTTTGATACTCGTTGATTACCTTGTTCGTCAATACGTTCAACTCTTAAAAGTGACATCGGGCGTGTCACTGCTTTACGGAAATGCAGATTTTTCCACAGGCTAACGCATACCCGTTTTAGTTTGGGATCGTCTACCTCGAAGACAGATGCTGCTTCACCCCATGTTGTTGGTTCATTCAACTTGAATTTATCACCATGTTTTCTGGGACAGCCCTTGCCAGAATAAGCTCCTGGTTCACCCCATAAACACAAATTTGAACGCAACCGGACTAGAATATCGACTGCAATGTTAGCTGTCTTTAAGACAAAAGGCGCACATCCATACTGACTGTCCCAAACTGAAATCGGTCTGGTGGGTAAATGCTCACATACCTGTTTTAGCTGCCAAATTGCTTTCTCTATTGGGCTTTCCCAACTAGCTATGCGCTCATGTCTCAAGGGTAATGCCCAACTACCTGAATCTTCTGGTATCCAAGCAATTGTACTGTATCCTTGACCAAGGGTAATTGGTTTATTTCCGGCTATGGATGTGCCACTATGCTCATAAGTTCGCTCTTGCAACGTTACTGCATCTGGGCGTGACCAGTTTGTATGATCTCCTGCTAACAACAGTCGTCCCTTGAGGGGTATCTGTTTGATGTATAACTGCATCAGTTTCTGTCGCTGCGGTCTGCTATCTTGTAGCGCTTCATAAATACTTGACCACTTGCGTCTGAATACTGGTGATAAAGATAAGTCTGCTAATGAATAAACATTGCGAGTCAGCAATATGGCATCTGTCAATTCAAAAGTTGCGTCCTTCGCTCTACCTAAATATTTGTAGGCTACTTGACGAAACTCTTCAAGTCTGGCATTTTTCATGTTGGTAGGTGAGTAATGGTAGTTCTTTTCTCACCTTCCGCCAAAAGGGGGACTGTATTCAATCAGACACCCCTTTTTTCTTGCTCATTCTCCATCTAGTTTCAGATTTAAGATAATGATTATCATTATTGTATTTAAATTTCACACATACATATTACATATTTATCGAAAGTCGCGGATGTTTTGAGGCTGAAAAGATAATATTTTTAATCTGTAGTTCTATTTGATTTGCACTCTCTCATATGGCTTTTAGTCTAAACTCCAGTAATTAGAGATGTAGCTCTACGATTATTTTCTGTAATTCCCGGTAGCCTCTTGTTCTGCTCAATAATTATCTCTACAGTTCTTCTTTCGACAACTGGCTTAAGCTTTCTCGATCTAATTCTTGAGACAGGTTTTGATTCATATTTGCGATACTCCTCCTCAAGTGTCCCCTTTGCCAAGAACCCATATTTTGACTTTTTTGGACATTTTATGGTATAAATCACATCATCTGTCGAACCATCAACTGGGCAAACAATCCTTCCCTAGTTGCCAACTCTTGAAAAGTTCCTTGTTGTATAACCCGGCCTGCTTGAAGTACATAAATGCGATGAGCGTTGCAGATGGTACTAAGCCGATGAGCAATAACGATTCTAGTGACTTTCAATTTATCCAAGCTTTGACTAACTACGGCTTGGGTTGTGTTATCGAGCGCACTAGTAGCTTCATCAAACAGTAAAATCTTAGGTTTGAGTGCTAATGCTCGTGCAATCAATAGCCGTTGTCGTTGTCCACCAGAGAGATTAGTACCGCCTTCACTTACGACTGTATGCATCCCCATTGGCATGACAGCAATATCATCTGCTAAACCCGCCATTTGAGCCGCTTCCCAAGCTTGGTCAATCGTAAGGCCTGCACCACTGGTAATATTATTAAAAATAGAAGCTGACATCAGCCGACTATTTTGCAGTACAACACCTAATTGACGGCGCACAGCATGAATATCCACAGAGGCTAAATCTTGTCCGTCGTAGTAAACCTTGCCTAATTGGGAGGATTCAAACCCTAAAAGTAGTCTTAATAAAGTTGATTTACCGCTGCCAGAAGGACCAACAATCGCAATAAATTCTCCAGCTTGAGCATGAATACTAATATTATCTAATACCAAAGGAAGATTATTAGCATAACGAAAGCTAACACGCTCTAGAGCTAATGAGCCTGAAAGTTTTCTGGGATCTGCTTGGTTAAAGTTAATTTCCGGTTCTGCAATTAGAATTGGTTTAGCTCGTTGCCACAAAGGCAAGATTTGCAAAACTTCTACGACTGCACTGCTGAGGCTAGTTACTCCATTGATAAAAGTGCCGAAAGCAACATTAATTGCTAGAAAAGTACCAATAGATAAGCGAGATTCGCCCAACGCCTGGGATTGTGCAATTAAGCCAGTAGCAGACCAAAACAGAGCCGCAGTCGTTAAGGTAGGTAGTACTTTATTGATCACAGCAAGACTATCTTTAATACCTTGCGTACTAAGCATTAGTTTTAGTTGCTGAGTATACTGTTGACCCCAATAAGCAAAGGCACGAGTTTCAGCTTTGGCGATTCTGAGTTTAGCTACTCCATTAATCAACTGTATAACCATGCCAAAAATTTCACCTTCATACTTTAATCCCGAGCGAGCTTGACGGACGATCGCAATACCGAAGCTGATAGTCACAGCAGTATTTATCAGTGCGACTGCACAAGCTAATAGAGCTAAGGAAAAATTGTAGTAGAACAATAATCCGAGATTGAGCAACGAAAACAAGCTAGAAAGGATTGATTTTAAGATTGTATTACCCAATCTTTTGTGAATTTGATTAATAGCTGTGACTCTAGAATTTAAGTCACCAACTGAAAAAGAGCGGAAAAAAGAAAGCTTGAGATTGAGTAATCGATCCCAAACTGCTACTTGAGTAGAGGAAGTTGCAAAAGTTTCTAGCCTAATCGTAGCCAGCCCTTGAGTTAATTGAAACAACGTTGCGCCTACATTAGCAGCCACTAATCCAAAAGCAACTTGACCCAGTAAAGCGCGATTTCCATCAGGGATAGCTTTGTCAATCAAAATAGCTGTAGCTTGAGGCGTGAGCATTCCTAATGAAGTAACTGTAATTCCCGTCAAGAAAATTACAATCAACTCTCTATAATGGCGTTGGAAAGCAAACTGAAGTAAATCTAGAACTTTGAGATGTTTCTGGCTTAAAGGTCGATAAAATATGTAAGCATTTGGAATTAGTGTTGCTGCTGTACGAGCATCTACAGGGACAGAGGTTTGTTCGCCAGGCGCATAGAGTTGATAACGGGTATTAGACGTTGGTAACAATGCCACTGGCAACTTGGTCTTTTCGGTATATGCCAATATCGGGCCGTAATCCTGTCGCCACCAGTTGTCTGGCAACTTAATTTGCCGCACTCGGATACACGAAGCGCGAGCAAGAGCCTCTACAGAGTCTTTAATTTCCTGGGAATCTTCGGAAATTGCTGGGGGACGAATTTCAATTCCTAAAGCTCTGCCTACAGCACCAGCCGCGACTAATAAAGCTTGCTGGCTGTCAGTTAAATAGAAATTTGTATTCAACGTTGAGCGATTAGTTACTTTATCTGACCTTGGTTGCAGTACAGATGCTAGTTCTGTCAAGGTTTGTGTCATTAACTCACGATCAAGGCGTTCCTTTGACTCTAATCTGAGTAATTCTGCATCTATCTCTTGTGTAGGATTTTTGATAGCATCTATCTCGGTTGAAGAAGTGCAAGAAATACAGAAATCGTCAGTAAAATTAGTTGCTGCTATTGAGACAATACTAGATTCAAACTCAAGGTTTTGTTCGCTACGAATAAATTGCAAGTATGGGCCTTCAATTTTCTGTAATTGCTCATGAGTTCCTTGTTGAACTATCTTTCCGTGTTCGAGAACAATAATTTCATCGCAATCTCGAATAGTGGAAAGTCGGTGTGCGACAATGATGCAAGTGCAACCACGCGCTTGCAAATTATTACTGACTTGGTTTTCAGTTTCGGCATCTAAGGCACTGGTAGCTTCATCTAAAATCAGAATGCTAGGATGATTAACCAAGGCACGCGCAATTTCTAAGCGTTGTCGCTGACCACCGCTGAGATTAGCAGCACCCTCTAACAGGTCTGCATTATATCCTCCTGGTAGAGAAACAATCACATCATGAATCTGAGCATCTTGACAAGCTTGAACTAAGTCTTTGTTGAGTATAGTACTGTCCCAAAGTGTTAAGTTATCCTTGACACTGCCAGCAAAGAAAAAGATTTCTTGGTCTACCACAGAAATAGAATTAACTAATACCTGGCGCTCAATTTGTTCTCTAGGTTCGCCATCGAAGTAAATTTCTCCTTGCCAGGGTTCGTAAAGTCCACACAAAAGTTTGGCAATAGTAGACTTACCACAACCACTAGCACCTACTAAAGCAACTCGCTGCCCTTTTTTGACACAGAGATTAAAATTTTCTATTATCGGTGGAGCTATTTGGCTGTAGCCAAAGGTGACATTCCGTAATTCAACATCCCCTCTTAGTTTAAGCAGAGGAGCAGGGGGCAGGGAGTAAGAGAGAGAATCTTTCCCCCTGCCCCCTGCCCCCTGCCCCAATTCCTCTCCCCTGGCTCTTTTCGGTTCTAACTGCGGGTCAATTGGGTTATGTAAAACATCGTCAAGGCGCTTAAGATTGCCTTCCATCTCTTGCAAGTCAGTTCCTAAGTCAACCAGATTATTGACAGGCTCAAGAAACCTTTGCATCATGCCTTGGAAAGCAACTAACATGCCGATGCTCATGGCTCCATCCATGACTCGCAAACCGCCGAAAGCTAATATGAGCAGAGATGCACTAGCTGACAGAAATGTTGGTAAAATTCCTAGTGCTTGGTTTGTTACTTCCAATTGTTGACGTATATTGATCGCTTTGGTGTAGTTACCAGCCCAGCGAGAGAAAAAATATGACTCTAATCCAGATGCTTTGAGCGTCTCTATACTTTGAAGAGCAGAAATTTCTATGCCTTGGACTTTTCCATACTCTTGTATTAGTTTAGTATTCGTATCTGTGCGATGCCTTCTTACCCATTGCAAAGTAAGTAGGTTTATAGCGACAAAGGCGATCGCAATTAAAGTCAGCAATACATCGTATTGCAACATTACTATTACATATAGAAATATAGAAGCTGCTGCGATCGCACTAGTAGCTAACTTCCCAGAAAGCAAATCTGCTATACTATCGTTAAGTTGTATACGACTACTGATTTCTCCTGCAAATCGCTGATCGTAAAAACTGATGCTCAGGCGTAAGATATGCCAGAGGAATTGACTTTTCATGCTGGCGGACAGCTTGACTTTTAACTGACGCAGAAACTGCAACTTTAATAACGTTAAAAATCCATTGAGGGCAGCTGTTAAAATCATCCCTAAAATTAGCGGACGCAACCACTCATTTTTACCGCCAATTAACACACTATCTACAAAAACTTGAGAAAATACAGGCAGAGCTAATCCCGGAATGACTTGCAAAAAACCTGCTAGCACACAGTAAACTATAGCACCAACAGATCCTTGCAGACGTGACCATAAACTCAAGATAGTGCTAGGTTTTTGTCCCCCTGTTTGGAAACCTAAACCAGGCTCTAAAGCAAGCACAACTCCTGTGTAGGAGCCATTAAATTCTTTCCAAGAGACACTACGCCGTCCAGTAGCAGGATCGTTGAGATAAACTCGTTCCTTGCTTAAACCTTCTACAACTAACAAGTGGTTAAAGTTCCAAAATACAATGCAAGGAAGTTTGAGATGCCACAGTGCAGTTAAGTCTTTCTTGTAGCCCTTAGCGTTGAGTCCATAGCTTTTGGCTGCCTTGACAACGTTAAAAGCATTAACACCATCGCGTGATACTCCACAAGCTTGCCTAAGTTCTATCAGCGGGACAATGCGACCGTAGTATGCCAAAATAATTCCCAAGGCAGCAGCGCCACATTCTGCTACCTCCATTTGCAGTACAGTCGGAGTATGACAGCGCTTGCTTTTACGCCCTATTATCCTTTGGAGATTTTGCCACCACATCATATCTAGTTAATGCCACTCCAGGATTTTAAAAGCGGATTGCAACGGATAAGCGATCGCTCTTGGATTGCCCGCTCGCTTACTCATCACAGATGAAGTGATGAGTTGAGAGCCGGGAAACTAATTATCCACAACCATTCGTAGATACTATTAATACCACGGGCTTGCCGATATTTCTCTAAAACAAGCCGTGCTTTCTCACCTTGATAACGATCAATATAAAAATGAGCGAGGGTTAAATATTTACTATAAAAATTTTGGTCAAGTAGCTTGATGTCTAACTTCTTTAAATTTGGGTTGCGGCTGAAAGCCTTTTCTTGGACACGTATCTCATTAACTAACATCCGCTCTTTATTTTTTGACATACTGTTTGTAGACAGGCGATAAAAAGCTACAGGCTCATTCAAGAAATGAACAGGAAATTTTTCAATAATTCGCAGCCACAAGTCGTAATCTTCGCAAGAAGTTAATGTTTCATCGAACAAACCCACCTCATCGAAACATTCTCGACGGACTACCACAGTAGGCACTGGTATATAATCAATCATAAATAACATCCAATCCTGTAGGACACCAGATGGGTGACTTCCTTTTGGCCACATTTTGGAAGAAAACACACGATTATCCTTAAAATAGATCATATTTGAATAGACTAAACCAATATTTGGATTGGATTCAAAACAGGCAACCTGTTTTTCCAGCTTATATGGTATCCATAGGTCATCATCATCAACGAAGGCAATATATCGTCCCCGCGAAGCTATAATCCCTGTATTTCGAGCGGCAGGTAATCCTTTATTTTCTTGATGGATAACAGTAATCTTATCCTTGAATTGGGCTAAGACTTCTCTAGTATTGTCTGTGGAACCATCATTGACAACGATAATTTCATAGTCTGTGTATGTTTGTGCTAACACACTCTCAATAGTTTCTGAAACTAGATCGGCCCGTTGGTAAGTGGGAATAATGACGCTAACATTTGGCATAGTCTGAATTTGTGTTCGCTCTAATTCAACTTCTAGTTTTTTAATTTTTTGTTCTAAAGTACGAATATTTATCCAATCTTGAAAAGCTCCGCTCATGTCAAAAGGTTTTATCTTTTCAAGCCATGAATAATTAGGATATTTCCCAAGTGGTACTTCTCTTATATTAAGTTTCCTATAAATATATAATGTCTCAGGAAAGCAAGAACTAACTAGGGTGGGTCTATAAGTATCTAATACTTGATTATTAAGTAAAGATTCGTCATAAATATTTGAACTGGGAGTTCCTAAATTCAGTTGGAATTTTGCATTGATTGCATCTATAAAATCTTGAGTATTCTCAGCAATGCTATAAACACTAGCTAAAAGGCAACGATTAGGAAATTTATCATAAAACTCTATTAGCTTTTGATTATACTGTATCCACGTTTTTACTGGTATATGTGGATATTTAAAATATATGTCCTCACCTCGACGGTAGAGGGAATCTACCACCTCCCACGGTGAGCGGTAAATTAGTAAAAAATTAGCCTCTGGGAGTAAAGATTCCCAAAAATCTAAGAAAAGCGTAGTCCGCGGGTCTTTCCATCCCCAAATTGGAGCCTGTGAATTTTTGGCAATGATTTCTTTTGCTTTTTCTATATCCCGTTCATCTACATTAATTTGTTTGTCTATAGTCCACTGTTTATCCTTTAGTGTTTGTGACTTCAAAACCATTTGATGAAATTCAAGAAAGTCAATATTTTCAAAGAAGCCTTTAACATTATCCGGTCTTGCTTCTAACAGTCTTTGACCAATATTTAACCCCGCACTTTGAAGTAAAGATGCAGTAAAAGATGTACCAGAACGATGCATTCCGGTAATCACTAAAACAGATTGTTTCATCTGGTTAGTTTCCATAATACTTGGCTAAGGGAATGAATTCTATTGCGAATAAGGCTGTCAAAAAAGCAACGCTGTACTGTTTCGTGGTTTAAGAACTTCCCGTAAAAAGTCAGCTTAACACTACCTTGACAGCCAGTTCTCGATTAAGTCACAAGCTGTGATTAAACCCTGTTCAGCGTTAATTTTCTCACCAACTTCAACAGTCCGTCTTTTATAATCAGGTGTCAATACTTTTTTTTCTAAAACATTAGCAACTCTATCCGCTGTCAGCTTCTGTGAGTCCATAGCCGCTCCGACTCCTAATTTCTGCACCTGTAGGGCATTAAAAAATTGATCGAAGGCAAAGGGTTCCACCAGCAGCGGACAGCCATTACGCAGCGAACGCGCGATCGTCCCGACTCCGCCATGAGTAATCACGGCGGCGGCACGGGAAAACAACCAATCGTGCGCTACAAAACCATTTGCAAACATGACGTTATCCCAGTCGATGTCTGATGGTAAATGACTTTGATTAAAGTCTGCCCAGCCTTGGTGAATCAAAATTCGCCGACCCAATTTAGCCGCAGCCCGGACGTGAACTGACACAATTTCTTGGGGATTTTCCAGAGGCTGACTACTGTATGAAAGCACTAAAGGTTTAGGTTCCTGCTCAACAAATTCCCTAATCTCTTTGCTAGGTTCTTCATCTCTCCAATCGGAATCTTCATAAAACCAGAAACCTGTTTGATTTACTTGAGAATATTCTGGAGATAATTGGCTAAAATGAGGACTGGCAGCCAAAAGAAAGCGGTTTGATTTTTTGTTATCTAGCCACGAACTATGGTAATAAGATTTATCTTTAATTTTTGGGTTAGAATAGCACTGATAAAATGGAGTCACACAAGCTCGAACCCAACAAAGATCATAAGTATCTGCTATTTTAGATGCAAGTGAATCCTCGACAAAACAAGAAATTAACATATCTGCATCATCACATACTTCTAACAGACGGTACATGGCATCCGTTGCGTCATTTTTATGTTTCACAGATTTGGTTTTGTCTGGAGACTGTACTTTCAATGAAGGCAATTGGTTCCATAGCTGTGCATCACGTCGCAGTTCTTCAGGGCCCATCTTTAAGCGACCGCTAGTAACAGCTTCTAGTCCAGCTTTTAAAACATAGGAATGTACCGCCTCATTGACCACCATGCGTATTTTATGCCCTCTAGTTTTCAGGACTTTTGCAAGTTCAATATAAGGCAAGTTGTCTCCTAATGTACCGTAAGTTGTGATGACTATAGTACTCATGTCTAGGTAGTGTTGAAGGGGATTGGCGATCGGATTTAACGTGAGTTCGACGGATATAAAAAAACCATCTCCAAACCTTTCCACCACGGTGTGAGAGGTTTTGAAACCTTGATTTTTTCGTTCAAAACTCCAAAGATTTCTGCCTCTCTCCGACATGGAGAGGGGTTGGGGAGAAGTTCATCAAATTCACATGGGTTGAAATAAAGAAAGTCAAACAATGACCCAGCAGCAATCTCGTTGCTAAGATACACTTTTTAAAGAATCGCTCTTGGGGAGCGGAAATCTCTTGCGGGGTGCTGTAGGCTTGAAATCGAAGGAGGAGACACCCAGCGCTCTCAGGGTAGCCTGCTCCAGCAGTGATGGGTTTTTTGAACTTAAGTTCAGCGGTTCCTTTAGAGAGACCTGCGAGTTCATCACATACACAGGTTTTCCGGAGTAGTTGTAGCCACCAGCGTGAACCATAAACCCATGCATCAAATAGACATCGCCCATCTTGCCGATCAACTCAACGTACTCCTTACATGAGGCTGCTATCTCGTATATAGGATAATGAGGACGAAGGTGCTGCCACCCATATACGCCTTCAGGGTGCTGTGCCAGAAAGCGTGCAATCAGCGACACGCTCTCAGGTAAGATTATTGTTGCGCCGCCGTGCGATTCTATATCACAGCCAAGTACCAGAGGCACAAGCACTGTTTCTGGGCTATCTAGGAAGTTCAAGAAATAACCTCCGTCTCGGTGCCACATAGTCTCAGGTAGTTGCCATTGCCCCTCATCCGAATCCGGGTAGTATAAGTACTTGACAGCGAAACGGTTCCACAAATACTGTATTGACTTGATGTCAACGCGATCTAGTCCACCGACAAGTTCCCCTATTGCCTTGCACACTCTCGGTGCCATATCAGGAAAATAGTGAGCTTCAGTCCCCTCGAACTCAACGTATGGGTTAATCCATGTTTCTTGGTTATGAGGATCGTAGCCGATACGCTCCCAGGTCTGCTCCCGCATTTTAGCAAGCAAGTCGAGATTTTTGATGCCTCCCTCAATTAAAACATAGCCCTTTTCGACAAATTGCTGCTTTTGCTCAAGTGTTAACATATTAACTCTCCTTGTTCTCTATTGTCGGTCAAAGGAAAAATCAAAATCTGAAAAATCAAATTATGCGATCGCTCTGTGTCAAACAAACTTTTTCTTGATGCCATAAAAAATCAGGGTTTAGTCAATCCCAAACATCTGGGAAACTGATTTGCTCATTGCTACTACCTTGTAAATTTGCAATCCTCTGTATCACTGATGAGGTGATGAGTTGAGCGCAGGGAAACTAAGCTGCCACAACCACTTGTAGACACTGTTAATATTGCGGACTTGCCGATATTTATTTAAAACAAGCCGTGCTTTATCACCTTGATAATGATCAATATAAAAATGAGCGAGGGTTAAGTATTTACTATAAAAGCCTTGGTCAAGTAGCTTGAGGGGTAACTTCTTGATATTTGGGTTCCGGCTGAAAGCTTTTTCTTTGACACGTATTTCATTAAGTAATATCTGCTCTTGATTTTTTGACAAACTGTTTGTAGTCCAGTGATACAAACCCAAAGGCTCATTCAAGAAATGAACAGAAAATTTTTCAATAATTCGCAGCCACAAGTCGTAATCTTCACAATATTTCAACGTTTGGTCAAACAAACCCACCTCATCTAGACATTCTCGACGAACCAATACAGAAAGTATTGGTATAAAATTAAGTACAAATAACATCGAATCCTTTAGGACACCGGGTGGATGACTTCTTTTTGGCCATAAATCGGAAGAAAGCAGACGATTATCTTTAAAAAATACTATATTTGAATAGACTAAACCAATATTTGGATTGGATTCAAAACAGGCAACCTGTTTTTCCAGCTTATATGGTATCCATAGGTCATCATCATCAACGAAGGCAATATATCGTCCCCGCGAAGCTATAATCCCTGTATTTCGAGCGGCAGGTAATCCTTTATTTTCTTGATGGATAACAGTAATCTTATCCTTGAATTGGGCTAAGACTTCTCTAGTATTGTCTGTGGAACCATCATTGACAACGATAATTTCATAGTCTGTGTATGTTTGTGCTAACACACTCTCAATAGTTTCTGAAACTAGATCGGCCCGTTGGTAAGTGGGAATAATGATGCTGACATTTGGCATGGATTAATTACCTAATTACCCTCTTAACATTACCTTCACAACCAGTTCTCGATTAAGTCACAAGCTGTGATTAAACCCTGTTCAGCGTTAATTTTCTCACCAACTTCAACAGTCCGTCTTTTATAATCAGGTGTCAATACTTTTTTTTCTAAAACATTAGCAACTCTATCCGCTGTCAGCTTCTGTGAGTCCATAGCCGCTCCGACTCCTAATTTCTGCACCTGTAGGGCATTAAAAAATTGATCGAAGGCAAAGGGTTCCACCAGCAGCGGACAGCCATTACGCAGCGAACGCGCGATCGTCCCGACTCCGCCATGAGTAATCACGGCGGCGGCACGGGAAAACAACCAATCGTGCGCTACAAAACCATTTGCAAACATGACGTTATCCCAGTCGATGTCTGATGGTAAATGACTTTGATTAAAGTCTGCCCAGCCTTGGTGAATCAAAATTCGCCGACCCAATTTAGCCGCAGCCCGGACGTGAACTGACACAATTTCTTGGGGATTTTCCAGAGGCTGACTACTGTATGAAAGCACTAAAGGTTTAGGTTCCTGCTCAACAAATTCCCTAATCTCTTTGCTAGGTTCTTCATCTCTCCAATCGGAATCTTCATAAAACCAGAAACCTGTTTGATTTACTTGAGAATATTCTGGAGATAATTGGCTAAAATGAGGACTGGCAGCCAAAAGAAAGCGGTTTGATTTTTTGTTATCTAGCCACCAATTATGGTAATAAGATTTATCTTTAATTTGTGGGCTAGAATAGCACTGATAACATGGAGTCACACAAGCTCGAACCCAGCAAAGATCATAAGTATCCGCTATTACACCTGCAAGTGTATCCTGCTCAAAATCAGAAATTAATATATCTGCATCATCACATGCCTCAAACAGACGGTTCCAAGCGTGCAAAATGTTATGCTTGTGTTTCACAGATTTGGTTTTGTTTGGCGACTGTGCCCTCAATGAAGGTAATTGGTTCCATACTTGTGCATTACGTCGCACTTCTTCAGCACCAATCCTTGGGTGCCCCGTAGCAGCTTCCAGTCCAGCTTTTAAAACATAGGAATGTACCGCCTCATTTACCACTGTCCGTATTTTATGCCCTCTAGTTTTCAGGGCTTTTCCAAGTGCGATATAAGGCAAGTTGTCTCCTAATGTACCGTTACTTGTGATGACTATAGTACTCATGTCTAGGTAGTGGTAAAGGGGATTGGCGAGCGGGGATTGGGTTTAAATGAATCATGCGGATATAGGCTTGACGAGAAATTTTGCAAGGGGCAACAAAAACAACCTATCAATGCACTATTTTGAAACGAGCGGTATTCCCGAAAAGCCGTGCGAGAGACAGTCCTCCCCCTAAGCTTTTAACACTGGACAGCTAAGTTTAGCTTGGCTGATGCTTAAGATGCACAAAGCGCACACACTCGCATTCGCAATCGCCTGGTTGATTCTTTCAGAACTTTTCGAATAATAATTCTGAAATTTTCTCCGAAAGCAAGAGTTTTAAGCTTTTGACGATCGCCTGACATAATTAGCGATCGCTTAAAAATTTTCTTAGTTATACCGTTTTCATATCAAGATGCATCAAAAGAACTATCATCTACACTTTCTTGAAGGTTGCAATCCATTACTTGGAGCTTTTGTAACATTTGTGAGAAAGCGCTCACCAACCCCTAAACTCTCAATACTCTGTTACGCATTCTCAATAAGGCATCTACAAGTAATAAAATGCCCGACCGTTTCAATAATATCAGGACTTACACAATCGGCACATATTATTCTCGTGTTAAGAAGCAACAGTCATATCACGTCCTTTCTCTCCCTTTTCCCTTTTTCCCTTAACTGAGAAATATTGGGTTAAAAGAGACCAAAATATATAATGTGCAGCTTCACAGATAATTTATATGAACCCTATTTTGTCACTTGTGGAAAATCCAATAGCCTGAAATGTTATGGGGCTTTGGTTTCCAGCTTTTGTATATAAACTTTAGCTTCTATTAGAAAATAAAGTCTCAAATCTGGATTAAATCAAACTCTCAGGAATTAGCTGAGATTGTTGTTTTCCAAAAGTGACAAAACAGAGATTAAATTCATTGAGACTTTGCATTTAAACCCGGTTTATCTGCCTTATAAATGAATACGGGTGTGTACTCCGCCGCATCCACCTAAATCGAAATTCACGTCCGCTAATCCGGCTGCTATTATTTTCAATTCTTCCTCTGATAGTTCACCATCTAGAAGTTCACCATCCAGAATTTCTTCGTTGATGGGTTGTTCTTGTAAAGGTTCCATTTTTGTTTCTCCTTTTCCGATGTTGTTTATTAATTTGTTATTTTACCATGTATTAACCTACCACTTATTAACAGTATAGTCAAGGTTTTATACAAAACATCCTACTTTTCCCACTTTTACTAATTAAAAACATAATTTTATTAACTATTGATTACATTAATAAATATGAAAAAACTCTAGTTTTCACCTTTACTAACAGTATTTGCTAAACAATTTGATTGTAAAGAGCAAGTATACTAAGAGTAAACACTACCCATTCGGATTAAGCAACTCTCCATCCACAATCGCAATCCCCCTACTGCGGAAACTTCAGCAATAGTTTATTAATGAGAATCCTGCTTTGCAAGGTCATCATTCCAGCATTCTTGCAAATACTCAAAACCTGGGTTTTCTCCAAGTATCCCTGCGATCTTCACTTTCTCCATTCGCCAAGATATTATTAAGTAACAGAAAATCATTCATACTTTTGATGATTGCTTACTCGATATTAGTTCTAAAACTGAGCAAGAGGAACAAGAAGCACACGATTAAGTCAAAATATTATTCGCGGCTATTTCTCAGAAATAATATTTCTTCTTTTATTTTTGCAAAATTGGGATGTTCACGTCCAATATTTTACGTGAATGTAAATATAAATTTATGCTACTTTTTGAAAATAAATACATTAAAGCGATATGCATTATTTCCATAATTGGCAATATATTGATTTTCAATTTCTATGTTAACAGGTTCATTAACTAAAAGTTGGTGAAAATAATTTTTATCGTAGTATAAATGTTCTAAAAACTGATATTGCTTGTTATATTCTTCTTCTCCAATTGCTTCTCGTCTTCTGTCCATATCTTCTTCTTTTCTAGAAAGGTTGGGAATATCCAATATTCCAATGCTTTTTCTCGCTAATTTAAGCATTATTTTAATAACTTTGGCAGTATAATCATAATCGTGAAAATACAAAAATACGCCATTAGCAATTACAAGATCAAATTGTTCTTCTCTATGAATATCAATAGCTTCACAAGCTTTAATATCAGCTTGAGGCATAGCAGATAAAGCAATTTTAACTAAATTTTCTGCATAATCAATTCCTGCTACTTTGTGTCCTTTTTGGTAAAAGGGATAAAGAAAAGCACCTGAACCACAGCCGACTTCAAAGATAGAATCTTGTGATTCAATTTTTAACTTAGTAACTATGCCTTCAAAATACTCCATCCATGCTTCGGTTTGACTTAGCTGACCAAATGGTGAACTAAAACCATCAATGGCAATTAACTGTTCTAAGATAGGTTTATCTGCTGAAGATATTTGTCTATTATTCCAAATTTTTTGCCAATTGTTTATCATAATTATTTACCTGCTAATTTACAAAAATACTTGTATTTTATTTTAAACTAGCTACAACCTCTCGAAAAGCTTTGAGAAAAATATCATTGTCAGTAATACTTCTAACAGCTAGTCTTAAATAGAATTTTTTACTACTAAAGCGACTGGATACATCTTTAACGTATATACCATGTGCGGACAATAATTTTTGAGTCAAGTTATTTTTAAAGTTTAGATCGTAGTCAAGACAAAGCAGTAAAAAATTTCCGCCACTAGAGTAAACTTGTTTAACGCCAGGAAGTGACTTAAGTTCCTTAGCAAATTCTTCGCGGTCTTCTTTAGTTTTTTGGAAAGATGCTTTTATCGTCTCTCGATGTTTCAGGATAATTTCTAAGAAGTATTCAGCTAGGGAATTTATATTCCAAATGGGTATGTGGCTACGGAGATAAGCATTAAAAGCTTTGTTGTCAGTGTAAACATAACCCAAGCGAATACCTGGAACTCCTAGTATTTTACTTAAGCTTACTAGTAGAATTACATTAGATAGTGGAGCGTTTTCGAGTAAAGGTAGAATGCTTTCTTGGTCGGAGAAATTAATAAATGATTCGTCTAAAATCACTATTTTATCAGGATGAGTAGCAGCAAAATTATAGATCCATTTTGTTTCCAGTAAAGAACCACTGGGGTTATTAGGGTTGACAAATACAATAAAATCACAGTTTTGAGCTTTTTCAAGAATTTCTGTAGTATCTATTCCTATTCGATCTGAGTATGTAATAGCTTTAGGAAAAATTCTACTATACTCACCGAATGTAGGACTAGGAAGCAAGCCTCTAAATTCAGCTAAGTATTGTTCTACAATCGGATAAACTTGGGAAACACCATTTAGAACAGTAACCTTCTCCTCCTGACAATAAAGATAGGTAGCAAGTTTACGGTTGAGAATAGTTTGGGTAGAACCATAGTTTTGAACTAGAGATACCAGGTTGTTTTTCATTTCAGATAAAACAGAACTGGTAGGAAAATACATATTGCGGATAAAGCAATAATCAAGAATATTATAGTTCCAATAGCCTCCGTAGGAACTATCTAAAATAGTCTTCTGCTTAGATTTATCAAAGATAAAATGAGCAATTCTTAGATCGTTAGGATCGTCAATCTCAGCCCATTTTTCTGACTCACCTACAATTTCAACAAAAATATCTTCTTTTTGTAAGTAAATAATTAATCCCACAATCAGTTCATAGTAGCAATTATCATCAATAGTTTGAGCGTAGTATTGGAGTATTTTTCCAAAAGAACTATTGCAAAATTCCTGAGAAAAACGATAAATATTTAAAGTTTTATATTTGTCACAAAAATCAAAGTCAACGTCTTGGAGATGGGGAGGGATAACATTCGTGATGATTTTTCGTTTCGATATAGTAACTACAGTCCCATCCATACCACTTCTGTAGCGATCAACCAAAGCAACATTTTTATACGACGATTTCAGTAAACGCTCAAGAATAGCTGGTTCAAAGATTAAGTCACATTCAATCAGGATAATATCCTTATCTATACACAAATTTTGTAAAGCTAAAGATAAGGAGTAAATATTGTTTGTTTCCCCATATCTTTCGTTATGTACGTAGTTAATAGCTAAATCGGGATAATTTTGCTCGATATGCTGTTTTATCTCTGCAACTCGATAACCTGTCACAATGGTAATATCAGTGAGATGATACTCAAGTATCCCGTCAATAATTCTTTGCAGAACTGTTTTCTCGCCAATTTGCAATAGGGTTTTGTGAGTTTGGTAGGTGAGGGGGCGCATTCTCCTGCCATATCCAGCCGCCAAAATGATTACTTTGAATTGACTCTGGTCTGCCTTCATTTGATGATATCAGTATTTGTCAATTAAAAATTGAGTTTTTCTACCTGCGATCGCATTAATACAATTCATCCTTACCTATTTAAGACTACCGGGTTTAGTGAAGTAAGTAAATAAAAAGTGCAAATTTTCAAGGATTGGGACGAGCAAGCGTTACCTGCACCGTATCGGTATCCTTCTACAATTGCAATTGACCGGGACGAATGTAAAGCAAAGCTGCGAGTAAATATTGGCTCTGCTCTAACTTACGCTCTTGAGCTTGGTTTAGCATCTTAAATATAATATTCAGCTCACTCCGAGCAGTAGTTCCGTTCTGAATACGACTTTCCCTTAAAATTTGATGAGATTTTTTCATAAGCCCTGAGTATGTAGTTTTAATTTCCTCAGGTGGGATACTCATCCAGAAATCAGCATTTTGTTTTCTAGCCTTTTGTAATGCAGACAATATATCTGGATCTAAAGGGTTTCGTTTATATTGCTCAATTAAGCTATATAAAACTTGTATATAAAGATGAGAAATTATTTTCAAGTTGCGTTTTAGCGATATTTCTGGTAGCTGTAACCAAGGGGCATCAATGATATTTTTTGGTGAAGTCCAATCCCAGTCAGGCTCTGAAATTTTCCAAAAATTTCCATATACCCAACTTAAATACTTTTCTACATCATCAGGAATATTAAATTCATTTTCTTTAAAGATGATTTTTTTAAATTTTGTCTTTGGATAAGCAAATTTAACCAGTTCATATTTTAGCTCATTGGAATTCTCGATCAATTCATGTGTCTTTGCCCAGCAGGCGTACCATATATAATCTTTCTCTTCATAAGCAAAAAATAAATCTAAATTAATTCCATTTTTATAAACTGACAATAGTAAACCTTCTGCTTGAGTTCCCCTTGTTTTAACTTTAAACCCTTGAATGGCAAAAGATTCAGCAATTTTTTCAGTGTAATCTTTGGCAAACAATGCGATATCAATATCTTTATCGTGTTTGATAAAATCATTTTCCCGATAATAACCCAAAAGCGTACCATCTGTTAACCAAAAATGAATTCCTAAAGTATCTAAAATTTCTTTTGCTTCAATTAAATTTAAGGTTGCTTCAGTATTATCCATGACTTTATTTTTTTACTCTCTTAACTTTATTAAATCAAAACTTAGTGATACCCTAGTTTTTCGACCTTACACCAAATCATTGGACTGATGCCCAGGATAAAAATATGAAGATGATAAATTACAAGTTGTTCAGAATTTGATATTGGGTCATTTTACCGTATTGCCAGTCCCATCTTCCCAAAAAATTCTCTCCAACAATTTGTCACATGCGACAAATAATTATTAACTGGGCATAAATGTTGCCTGAGTATACAAAGTCCAGCCGAGTGTCGTTTATACATCATCCGGTTTTGATATATCTAACCATCCTGTTATAAAAAAAGTTCCTCTTCTGATAGTCCCTCGATAGTTTCAAGTTCTCCCCATTGTTCGACTTACTCTAGCCTTGATAGTTGATTATTTTCAGCTGACTGTGTTGCTGGAAGACTGTTAATCTTTTCAAACATAAAAATTATGTAGAACTATGTAGATACAAGCTCTTAACTGCATACTTAATAGGTATGCAGTTAAGAGCATAATCAAGGGTTAGCATAAAACATCCTACTTTTCCCACTTTTTCTACTTTACTAAATAAGTAAAACTGTAACCAAATATACAATCATTCACTTGTTAAGAGAAATATTGAGTATAATTACTATCTCTATTAATTGGCTAACTCTCGATTCAAAATTCCAACCCCCTAGAACAGAAATTCTATTCTTCTGTTTATCGATAGATTTTGGTAATTTCACTCTTTCAAAGAATATCTCTGCATTATTTTCTGTCACTCCATCGCCTCATCAAAGAAGTGTGTTTTCTAGCACTTCAAGGAACTCCAGTTTTCAATAATTCTAAAATCTCGTTTCTGCAATAATTTCTACACATACTGGTGTTGCTTACGCTCTTTTGTGTCAAAACTGAAGGATGGGAATTCGTTGATAGTTTCAAATAAAAATCTAAACTTCTTCCAGCAATGTCTTCCAGCAATGTCTGTGATGACATCTGAATATCAAACTGGGTTGGGTAGAAAGGTTGACTTTCAGCCGGAAATTTGTTCAACCAAAAAAAAGATGCAGTTCATGTCTGGGAACTTTCTTGCAATGTTATGTCCAAGCTAGTTGTATATATCTCTCTATTATCAGTGGTGGACACGGCATTTTCATCACGCTTTAATCACCCCTGAAAAATTACCTCACGCCCATCGTCAGCTTCAACAAACTGGTAAACACGCTCACGATTTTCTCTTGCCCCGAACCGACCAACATAATTCAACTTTAGACCCACCTTATCCAGTAACTTCTAAGCGATCGCAATTGGAGTATATTTCTCCGAAATAGAAAGCTTCAAGTAAGTTTTAATAACCTGCCTGTACTGCACCGCCAACGCTTTCAATTGTTGCAACTGTGGATCAGAATCTCGTAACATTACTCCAGGTGAGAGGAACTGTAAGATATTGAGACTTTTTAACAACAAGACTCTGCCTCGTTGCTTTAGTGCTGCATCATAAACGTTCCAATTTTTAACTTTATACTGGGCTTTGGTCTTCATCGTTGGGCTAGGCGGCAAGCGAACATAGGCGATAGGTACAATTTACCATTTTGCCTATTCACGCAACAACGCCATATTGGGGTAAAAACCTTTGCCTTACATATTTACCCCAGTTGTTTGCCCAAACTACCCAAAATTACCCCAAAAATCTCGGAAGGCTCTGGAAACAAGCCCTACAACTCGCATAAAAAAAGGGCTTTTAAGCCCTGTAATGCTTATATTTCTTTGAAGGCGGCACCCGGATTTGAACCGGGGGTGGAGGTTTTGCAGACCGGTAGTGTCTACCCTTTAGCCCCAAAAGTGCCCATGCAGTCAACAATCTAGCAATAATCGCTTGACTTTGAATATCAAAATGAATATCATTATAGGGAGATAGAGGTTAGTGATATTCAGATGGGTATAGCCAAGACAACTAGGACAGCCAGGGGTAATGTAGGTGTTGAGGAGTTCAGGGGTAAGTTAAGGCTCCGGCTACCTCGGTCAGTAACACCACAGGGTAAACAAGCCTTCATCAGTACTGGGTTAGATTCAAATGATATTAATCGGCGGCGAGTGGATTCAGTAGCCAACTGGATAGAGGAAGAGATAATCACAGGGCAGCTTGACCCAACCCTTGAGCGCTACAAAGAGAAACTAGAGAGCTATAAGAAACCTCAGTTAACCCTGGTTAACCCCAGGACTCCTCAGACAGACATCATGGGGCTATGGGAGCAATACTGTGCCTACATGAAACCGCAGCTAGCCTCCACCACATATAGGCGCGATTATGCCAGAAAGTACACTAACCATATTAAGGGGCTACCGACAAAGGACTTAACCCAGGCGATCGCAATCAGAGATCACCTGTTAACCCAACTATCCCCTAATGCTGCCAAGAGAGTACTAACTTACCTAGCTGCCTGCTGTAAATGGGCTATGGGGTCAGGACTGGCTAAGGATAACCCATTTGCCGGGATGTCAGAGGATATCAAGCTACCAAAGCATGATTCAGATGCCATTGACCCTTTCAGTAAGGCAGAAATGAACATCATTATCAAAGCATTTGAGGATACCCGGCCCCACTATGCCCCCTTTGTAAAGTTCCTATTCTGGACTGGTTGCCGAACTGGCGAAGCGATCGCCCTACAGTGGAAACATATAAACCCTGAATGCACACAGATTAACTTCTGTGAGTCCTATGATAGCCAGTTAAATATTAGGAAGGGGACTAAGACGGGTAAGGCTAGGAAGTTTCCCTGTAATGCCCAAGTTAGGGAACTGTTGTTATCCATTAGACCCCAGGATATTAATCTAGATTCCCAGGTGTTCACTAGTCCCACTGGGGGAATAATCAGCAATACCCGATTCTCTACTCAGGTCTGGAAAGGGGGAAGGACAAGTAATAAAAACTATAATGGGGTTCTGCAAGGGTTATTAGATGCTGGTAAAATCGAGCGCTACCGATGCCCTTATAACACCCGGCACACCTTTATTACTCTAATGCTGGCTGAGGGGTTAACAGTCTCAACAGTAGCTAAGTTAGTAGGTAACAGCCCTGAGATAATCCTGAAGCACTATGCAGGTAATACAGTGCCCTTGACTCTACCAGAACTTTAGTAAACTGGTTAACCTATGAAGAACCCCTGGAATGATCCGGGGGTTTATTAGTTGTTTACAACTCTCTAATGAAATCTAGCCAACTATCCAGAGGTTTGAATAAGTGCCTGGGGACTGCGTAGGATAACTCCTGGGACTTGACTCTTAGCCAGCTAGTCTCTCTGGTTAGCCTATCCGCCTCTGTTACCCTGGCTTCCCCCGTGGTGCGATCGATGGCAACTATGAAGTGAACAGGGAACTTGTATCTGGCCCATCTGGTTGCAATACCGCCTACCAGTATGTTAGGGTTTTCAAATATGCCTGATTTAGACTTGACCTCTAAGTTGTAACCTTTACCACTGTGGATAACTCGGATGTCCCTTTGGTACTTTGAGTACAAGTCTTGGGCTAACTTAGACTGACTCCGCGATCGCCAGTTATCCGGGTCAGCCTTGTAACTCCCATAAACCGCCCTGTGGGTCATGTGATGGTCTACTTGGTAAACTTTGTCTAAACCTTGAGTCTTCAAATGCTCAGTTAGGCTGTATTCCCATGAGTTACCACAGGCTAACCGGGATTCCCATGAGTCCCTAAAATAATCAGAGTTTCTACTAGCACCATCGAGTGCTAGGTGTGCTATAGTGGACATAGAAGTTATTTAAAAAGTTAAGTATTAGTTAATGTCCCTGTGGGTAGCTGGTAACTACTCATAGGGTTTTGCATTATGTGGTAATGCTTATGTATTCTTATATAGTCAAATAGCTCAAAGGGGGGCTACGGGGGGTATCAAAAATCCCCTAGAGGTATTTGTATCTCTAAGGGATTCTAGGGGTAATCTAGGGTAATCTGGGGTAATCTGGGGGGTTCTGAGGGTTTTACCTAATCATGAGGTAGATTTCCCTCATCATTCCCGTAATGTGCCCAGTTGTCCCCGGTATACTCAGGAGTGCCCAGTGTGTCCTCTAGGCTTCCAATATTGAAGGTTACATGAGTCACTGGGTCAGGCTGGTTGTACTGTAGTTGGTACTTCAGAAGCCCTGATGCAGTCTCGATCATTTCTCGTAGTACCCTGGCGGTGCTTAAGTCGCCAGTGTCCTTAAAGGAATCACTCAGGACATCCACAGTATATAAGGTAGTCTTCAGTAGCCCCTTGAGCTTGTCTGAGTTCGATAAGTCATCATAGCTGTTAGGGTCTACTGGGGCAGTTAGGGTAGCCTTGGGTAGTGTCTTATCCTTGTAGCCATAAATCTGCCTAGCTGTTACCTTATGACCTCTGGCTACTAGCCATTTGGCGATCGCTGGTGCTGGGATGCTTTTAGCTAGCTGTGCGTCTACAGCTTCCCTGATGTCATCTGGTAGCAACTCGACTACACAGGATTTCTTATTAGCCATTATTTACCCCTCCGTTGTACCCTAGATGCAGCTTGCTTGCGCTCTAGGATATTTAGGAGCCTTTGTCTTTGCTCTGGGGTCAGTTTCTTGTATAAAGCTTTCTGTGCAGTATTTAGGGATTTTAAAATAGCTTGTTGTTTAGGGGTCATTGGTTATCCTTGGGTCTTTGGTGTTGTCTGTATACTCATTTAGTCCTTTGGATATCCCCCTAAGTCATCCAAAAGGTGTATTGGTTTAAGTAGGTTGAATGCACTCTAAAATCAACTCATAGGTGCTACTATCTAGCTCATCTCTGGTCACATATACCTCAGCAGTCTCTAGGCGATCTCTTCCTTCATCAGTTAGGACAACAGTGAACTCATCAGCCTCTAGGAAGTTATCTGTCTGCTTATCATCTTTGTAGCAAAGGATAAAATCAATCTCATAACCATATACCTCATGTCCATCTAGGTTTAGTGTTGGCATAGTTAGTTAATATAAATAGGGTACTTATGCGGATTAGCTGAGTTCCTTTTGAGTCCCTGGTTGAGTCTATCAAGATTATCAGGTTTCGTTGTGATGACTCATGGGGCTACATGGGTAGCCCTGTCCTGATTAGTTAGTTACTTTAGCTTTTGATGCATAGTCGATGGCTTGGTAGTAGCCTGTTTTACTCCACATATTATTAGAATCTTTAATGAAGTGCGTCCAGACTCCCTCGATACAGATGTCTAGTATTCTTCTGGTAACTAGGTCTTTGTGGTCTATGCCAAAGGTTTCGTGTAAGTGTTCTGGGGTAATGCCGGGGTCAAAATCCTCTATAAACTCCTCATCTTCGCTTACCCTATATTTGTAGGGATCTTTACCTCGGCCTCCGTTAGCCTTAACTTCCTCTTCCTCTATAGCCCAGGTTTCCTGGTTATATCCATAGGTTGTACCCAGTGGACTTATAAAGTAACCCTCTGGGCTAAGTGTTAAATCCTCTAGATCCGTAGCGATGATCCAGAAGGACATTCTGCCTGTCTTTGTCTTACCTTCTCTGGTTATGATACCTAGCTCAGGGTGGTATCTGTACTTATCTTTTTGCTTACCGCCATCTTTGCTCCAGTATTGCTCAATATACTTACTGGCAACTAGTATTGAGAACCTAACAGTTGATTGTTTAGTTACCTCATACCCTGGCTTAAACTGATGCTCTGGCTCATCTTTTTTCTTGGTTAGTTCTTCCTTAATGGCTCTGTTTTCTTCGCTAAGTTTGTGAATCTGAGCCTGTAGCATATCAAGGGCGTTTTTGATGTCTAAGGCTGCCTCTGTGATTGGTCTGTTACCCTCTAGTTGTTCTTTGACTTGCTGTGCAGCATCTAAGGACTGGTAGACCTTCCCAGATAATGAATCCTTAATCGCGTCTATGATGAACTGGTGTTTACTTGTGCCAGTTGTTTGTATAACTGCTTTGATCTGTTGTTCTAGTTCTTCAGTTAATCTAAGAGTCATGTTAGCCATTTTCTTCCTATCCCCCACTTTTACTTGGTACGATACCATGATACCATATTATATATAATCTGTCAGATTTGGGGTGATCGCTAAGGTTAGTTGTGAAACCCTTGCTGTACTTAGGTTTTACTTTTACCCCTCTCTCTTTATTGGTGTCATACCAGATACCACTAAGAAATAAATCATAGAAATATTCTATGGTTACTATAGAGTTTTATTTATGGATTTATTGGGGGTTTACTGAGATACTTGTCCTATCTCTCTCTTACTAGTGGTGTAATACCAGATACCATACGATATGATACCGCAGGATAAAAAATGACATTCTAAAGATATCAGGGTATAATGATATATAGTTATATAGTTGAATGGTTATGAAAAAGTACACAACACTACTCAGACTTCCAGAAGATGTTAAGGGGTTACTAGAAGCCGCCAAAGCTATTACAGGTAAGTCTCAGCATCAGTTAATCATAGAGGCTATTCAAGAGGCTCTAGGGGGCTATCCAGCCGCCCAGCTTACCATTTTAGACAGACTAGATAAAATAGAGGCTCAACTATCCACATCAAAGTAGCCAATAATACTTATACTATCCCCACTTATTCCCAGGTAATACCTGGGTTTTCTATTTGGTATCATATCGTATGGTATCTGGTATGACACCGCCAGTAAGAGAGAGATAGGATACTATTAGATATTTTAGAGGTATTTAGAAGTATTTAAGGTATCTGGATATTATTAGTGGTATCTGGTATGATACCAGAATAGAGAGGGGGATAATACAAGGATTCTAGATTACCCCTACCTTGATACTAAAATGTTGGTATCTGGTATGACACCAATAAAGAGAGGGGGATAGAATAGAAGTTTGACTGATTAGGGTTATTAAGAGCCATTATTTAGTTTCTTGGGTTATTTGAAAGCCATTATTTGAATCCTTTGGTTATTTAAATCTGTTATTTTGAATCTTTGGTCTTTGGGGCAACTAGCTGGTTACTGGTTGCCCTATTTGGTGTCTGTGTGAGCTATTTGCCCAACAAGCGCTTCCCCTCATCTAGGGTCTTGAATAGTTGCTCCCATGCTTCGAGGTGTTCATAATCCTTCTCCTCAAACTTATAGAACCACTCCCAATCTTCAGGGTTGTACAGTGGGTACTTGGCTTTCATCTCATCATCAGATAACTCAAATGAAAGATCCTGCCAGAACTCAGCCCCATCATAGGTAGGGTCTGCTTTCGATACTTCATTTGAAGCCTTGGTCATCTCGATCATTTCTGCTACTGAATAAGCCATTTGTCTGTTCCTTTGGTTGGTTAAGTATCCTAGTTATTGTTCTCAAGGTATTGAGCGATCGCATCCCTAATAATCTCTGAGATGGGCTGCTGTCTTTTATCCCCTAGAGCTATTAGCCTTGTCTGTGTGTCAGTGGATAATCTGAGGGTTTGCTGTGCGTCTTGTCTTCTTACTTTCATTGGTGTATTCCTCTTGTCTTACCTATAGTCTGTCAGATCCAATATTCAACAGTAGAATCAGGGTTCTAGCCTCTGGGCATCTCTGATTTCCCCTGTTAAACCTTAAGAGAATCTAAAGATATTCCTAAATCTGCCTTAATCGCTTTCAGTACAGTAGACCGGACATAACTAGACATCCCCTGGCCTGTTTCAGTGGCAGCCTGGGACAGTAGTTCATGTTCTTCCTCAGTTAGCCAGACCTGTAACTTAACTTTCCGGTTAGTTCTCTGGTTAGTCATTATTCGCACTCCATATCATCTAAGAAAATATCCTCTTCACCCTCAATCGAAGGTAGGCTATCGACATAAAGATCCCATAAATCAATAAACTTTGACCCCTGGCAAGTATATAAG
Organism: Nostoc sp. ChiVER01; assembly: GCF_034531155.1. Taxonomy (NCBI): domain Bacteria; kingdom Bacillati; phylum Cyanobacteriota; class Cyanophyceae; order Nostocales; family Nostocaceae; genus Nostoc; species Nostoc sp. ChiVER01. The sequence goes on from NZ_JAVRBS010000002.1 coordinate 31,439, forward strand.
GTCTTGACTGCTGACTTGACCGATGGAATAACTGATAACTTCTCTAAATCCGCCTTGTCTAGCCCGATGAGGTATTCATCTAAACCTAAAACTACTCTGGTAAAAACTGGGAGTTCCATTGTTCTTTTTGTTTTTTAGTGTACTCCCATTATAACTACAGTAAGTTATTGTGGCTACCCATAACTGGCACATTTAAGGCATAAACTGGCATACAGGGTTAACCCTTGTACAATCATTCTGGTATTTTATGCTGACCTAATCCACCCCTAGAAACCACAAAAGAATCCCCAGTGTTCAACTAAGACTACTGGGGAGGATATTTAAGGATATAAAATGCTCTGTGCGTTCTAGTAAGCTCCGAATAATCCCTGAAGATAAATCAGGTCATCGACTGTTAAATCAGCCGCATCAGGTAGTTCTACCGGGTTAGTCTGAGACATCTTATTTACAGCTACAAGCCCCTGAACATACAGAGGAAATCTATCAGCCAAAGTAGCCTCGCAGGGTAAATAAGTTGGGTCTTCAAAGATGGAATCAAGGACAACATCAAACCATTCAGAACCGCCCAATGGGTCAAAGTCCGCGCCTTCTTCCCCATGTAAGGTAGTAAGTACAGCCTGATAAAGTTCTTGAGGACTATTAAAGGACTTGGCGTTCCAAGTCAGACCGCCATTACCAAATCTAGCTGTCTTTGATTCAACTCCATAATGCTTATGGGTCAACAATGAGATCACAGAGGAAACAAAGAGTTCTTGGGCTTTCTGTTGACCATAGATGTTAAAAGTTCGCTCATAGACCTTTCGGTAAGTCTCAGAGTCCAGATTATTATACTCGATGGACTTCTGGACTAATAAGTTAGCTGTTCTACTAGTAAGTTCTTGGCTAACTTGGCGCTTAAGTTGCTCTTGGCGTGCCTTGTCTGCCTCAGCTTTAATAATCGCCTTAGCTTGGTTTTTGGAAAGTTCTAAAGCTTCTTCTTCCGCCGCTAGTTTAGCTAAATGGGCATCAAGATCAAAATCATTTTTGTACAACATTTTAGTAATCCTTTAGTATTTTTCAGAGTTTAATAAATGCTGGGTTAGGAAGTTCAAGACTTGGGTATTTTCTACCAGTTGTACTTCAATGCGTTCTAGGGCTTCCGTGGTCTTATCTTGGCGATCGCCGAGGTCTTTAATGTCCTTCCGAAGTTGCCTGAGCGATAAGGTATCGGATTTGGGCCGCCATAGAGATGTTATTTTTGTCAGCCAGTTTCTTGAGTTTGTTAAATATATGTTCATCGAGGGTTATAGGTAGTTTTTTGTTAGCCATAAAATGCTCCGTATATAAATAACAATGTCAAGTTAGATATTGGTCTGGATATCCTAAGTTAGTCAAATAAAAAACCCTCTGGGGTTAACCAGAAGGTTTTGAATATCACTTTGAATATCAATAAAGCTTTTTATTTGGTTTTTGACTGTCCTAAAAGGCTGAAAGCCTTAAGGCGGCACCCGGATTTGAACCGGGGGTGGAGGTTTTGCAGACCTCTGCCTTACCACTTGGCTATGCCGCCACAGCAAGATTCCCTAAACTACTTTACTGTTCCTAAGATGTCTTAGTATCCATTCAGTAGCCATAGGGCGCTAGTTAAACCATGATAGCATAGGATTCTGAGGTAAAGATAGTTGATTAACTGGATGTTTCTAGTAGTCATTAAGCGATCGCTAGATGGACATCATCAACCAAATCTAAAGTTTTTGAGGTAGAGATAATAGGATGGTAGTCTTTATGTGATCACTAAAGAGTCCTGATTACAGGTTGACCATAAGTTATGAGTTATGAGTTTTAACTCCTCACTCCTAACTCCTGACTTCTTACACCTTGACTTCATCGGCAAAACTACTCCATCTAACAAAGTGAAATGGGCCGGCGATAGAACCCCACAGATGTTCATCAGTGTCTAAATCTCTTCCCCGATCAAGGCTGAAAAATTCTTTAGCGTCAATCTCAAATTCGTTATCCAGATAAGTGTTTTTGCCGTCACGAAACACAATGCAGCATTTTCCAGGTTCAACCTTACCTTTAAAGCTGTTACCTGTCCACTCTACAACCATGTTGCAACCTGACATTCTTTCCAATTGGTCAATGGATAAAACTTTTAAACGTTCGGGATCACGAGATGCGCCGTAAAATTTTTGTTCTTCTTTAACCGTGTAGTGTTCAATAACAATGTGGTTTTCTGCCGGAATCAACTTCATTACCCGCATCCGGTACGGTTGATTGAGCATAAAATCATAAGCTTGTTCGAGAAACAAACTTACTCCTGAGAACAATTCCAACGGAAGGGGACGGATACACACGCGAATGTGCGCATAAAAAGGCGGATTTTCAAAAGCTTGTTCTTGATTGCTAAAGTCAGCTGCCATCCACCGGGCTAAAGTGGCAATATCAGTAGAATGAGTCACGTCGCTTTGCTCCGAATTCAAAATTCAAAATTCAAAATTAATAATCCTCATAAATAAATTTAAAGGCTTGTATTATGAGTATGTTTTGGTCATTACAGGATGATCAACTAGTGTTTGAAAATTATCTAGGATTATTTTGACACTCTTTAGACTGAAAAATCCTGCTTATGATACCTTTGATGGGGTTTAGCTACGCAATTTTTCAATTAGCTATTACGATCGCTTTGAGTTCCATGCTTAAAATCCCATCGCTTCAGCTACTGCACCCAATTTTGCTGCAATACCCTGTTTAAATTGACTTTGATTGTGTTTAATGGCTGTATCTGGGTCTTTTAGACCATTACCGGTAAGGACACAAACCACTGTTGCCCCTGTAGGAACTTGGTCTTTTACCTGCAACAATCCGGCTACAGAAGCGGCGCTAGCAGGTTCGCAGAAGATACCTTCTGATGCTGCCAAAAGTCGATAAGCTTCGAGAATTTCGGCATCGGTAACGGCTTGAAAATTTCCCTGACTTGCGGTTTGGGCTGCAACAGCTAATTCCCAACTTGCAGGGTTGCCAATCCGAATTGCTGTCGCTAGGGTTTCGGGATTTGCTACTGGCTGACCGGTCACTAAGGGCGCTGCACCTGCGGCTTGGAATCCCATCATTCGGGGTAAGCGATTGCACTTCCCATCTTGATGATATTGACAAAAGCCCATCCAATATGCTGTGATATTTCCCGCATTGCCCACGGGAATACACAGCCAGTCTGGCGCATCACCCAGCGCATCGACGATTTCAAAGGCTCCTGTTTTTTGCCCTTCTAGGCGATAGGGATTGACGGAATTTACCAAAGTCACCGGATAGCTTTCAGCCATCTCGCGGACAATTTCTAAGGCTTGGTCAAAATTTCCTTTAATTGCCAATACTTCTGCACCGTACAGTAAAGCTTGGGCTAATTTACCCAGCGCCACATAACCGTCGGGAATCAACACAAAGGCATTCATGCCCCCACGCCTTGCATAAGCGGCGGCGGCGGCTGAGGTGTTACCCGTGCTGGCACAAATTACTGCTTTTGCGCCAGCTTCCTTAGCCTTGGAAATTGCCATAGTCATCCCCCGGTCTTTGAAGCTGCCGGTGGGATTGAGACCATCATATTTTACAAAAACCCGCACTTGTCTGCCAATGCGTTCTGCGATCGCAGGCGCTGGTATTAAGGGTGTGTTACCTTCCAACAGAGTGACAATCGGTGTTTTTTCGCTGACAGGCAAATATTCGCGATAGGCTTCTATCAGTCCGGGCCAGGGTTGGCGATGAGATTTAGCAAGAGACAGGCTCAAAGTCACGGGATTTAAAATTTCTTAATGTAAAGGATTGGATATTTAGAAAGGGTGGCATAGGGAAAGGCTGAATCGGGAAGAGGAAGAAAACAAATTTTTCTTTACCAGTTTCTAGTTAAGAGTCCCCTAATTCCAAAAGAATATTATTTAAGAATATTATTTTTTGTGATGCAGGCGTTTGATTTTGCCATTTTTATTTTATTTCGACTGTGAGTTTATCATAACCGCCATGACGAACTGGGGATGCTGACGGAGTGAAAAATGATAGACAAATTCTGTGGGACTTACGTAAGAACTCTCTGAAACACTTATTCCTACTTTACAAAAAGCCAATTTTTTGACAGGCGATCAACCATTACATGATGTATATTTTAGCACTTTAATTTATCCATTTTTTTAGTTAAAATACGCAGAAAACTGCCTTACCCTTGCGGTAATTTCATCCTTCTCCTGATAAAGCCACTCTTGCTAGCTTGCTTCTACATTCGTAAAGTGTGCCGTAGGCAACTGGTACAAAGACTTTACACGAACAACAAGTGCTTTACCTGATTTGGCATAATTTAATATAATTTACAGAAAATTTTTTACGTAAATTGCTCAGTAACAGCAATGAATAATTAATACAACTATAATTAGCAGACTATCTAAATTAAGTATTGCTAAGTACCATTGAGTGAACAGAAGCTTTGCACACTTCGGGCAATGTTTTCTCAGGAACACAGCCATTATTATCGCTGTCTCTTATGATTGAACCTGAAATCCATTAGAGTAATTGATTGAAAATACACAATATTTTAATAAAGCTTAAAAAAGCAATATTATAATATTTCTAATGGTGTGAGTTAAGTTTTGGATTTAATTAGCGATGCCTACTTGTTTACCTAGTGTTTCCGATCGCGAGTCCCACGCTAACTGGGTCAGTAAGTTAACCAAGTCTTATTATCAAGACGATCAGCAAGCTAAGTTGATGCATTTACAAGCAGAGGTAGACTCTCTGTTACAGCACTTAGAAAATTTGAAGCAGCAACGTCTAGCCGAAACCAACCAAAAAGAATAGTTCAATTTTGGAGATAGCGATGTCTACGACGGGCTAGGCCTACGCTTTTCCCCTCTCTAATCTAGATTTAAGTGAGGGGGGAATTTGAGTAAGGGGCGTGCTATTCAAAGCGCTGATTTTTCTCTGACCAGCGCCTCAAACTGTAGTTATGAGCATTTTCGACTAATAAAGCTAAGGATTGCACCCCTGAAAGCTTGGCGATCGCAGATAGTCTTTGTAAGTCATTTCCTGTAAAATCAGTATAAATAACTTCATTGCGATCAGACAAAATTATAGTTCGGTCACGGCGTTGTTCTGGATTTTCCCCCTGACTTTCAGGTGTAAGTTGATTCAAAGATGCTATTGCGCCTGCTGAAATAGTCAGTATTATTTCTGGTCGAGCATTATTTGTTAAATCAATCACTTGAACCGGCCAATCACCCAACTTTTCCTGCATCTGCTCAAAACTAGGAATAGCACCACCCGGAACTTCATCAAATTGCTGTAAAGATTTCCACAGACTTGACAATATTACCTTCACCCCTTGGGGATTTTGTTGATAGAGTTCTCGTAGAGTGATGGGAGATGGTTGTACCCATTCCAGTGCTGCATTTGTCAAGGCTAAAGGTTTGGGTTGGAGAACATCGTTTTGATTCTCTGGGATTTTTCGACCAGCAGCTAATAGGCGCAAAACTTTACCTCGTAGTTGCACCGCTTTGATAGCGGCTATAGTAATTTGTTGTTCTCCATTTGGCAACCAGACCACAATTTGAATTTCTGGGTCAGAACTAATTCCCAAAGTTTTCCATAAAAATTTGGCGGTGTCAGTTTTGGGTGGGTTGAAATTATCAAAAGGTGAATTTAGCCAGCGTTTACCGTCATAAAATGCACTCACTTCAACCTGATACCAAACTTGATTATCTGTGAGTTTCAAATCTGCTGGGGAATTTGCTTGTAGCCAGTCGGTGTTGGTAACTTGAGTGATTGGTTGGACTGTACCAACAATTTGACTAGGGTAAGTAGAGGATATTTGCGATGTACCCTCAATATTAAGTCTGGCTAACAAACCTTGAATATAAGCAAGATTATCTTTTGTAATTTTTGGTTGCGCCTTTAACCAGGAATTAGCATGTTCTTCTCCCTGCTGAACTTTTAAAATCAAGGCGAACCAAGCTTGCACCTCTAGTCTATCTGGGTTGACCCGTAACGCCGCCACTGTGCGATTCCACAATCGTTTTTTATCAACTTTGAGTAGGGTAGCAATTTCTTGGGCGTTATGTGGCGATGCTTCAAACACCTGTAAAGCTTTCCCCCAACGACCATCAATCAAATCTGCCAGCACTTCTTGACTAGGACTTGCCCAAATTTTCTCGGCTTGGGTTTTAGTAAGTTGAGAATGCAAACGAATCAAATCCATTTGCGCTTGCGCCGCCTCTGACAAAACTCCTTTGTGCTGTTTCTTGATGAATTTTAACCATTCAAAGGCTGGTGTCCACAGTCCACTACGGGCAATTGACAAAGCATTTTGGTATGCAGAATCCTTGAGTGCTGGTGATTCGAGGGTAATTGCCTCCAATTGAATTGGTTTGAGGAATAACTTTAGAGACTTGACTTGGTAAACCTGAAAGTGCGGTTCTAAATCTACAGTTTGATCGAGAACTAACTCCTTTGTACCATCACCAGTTACCTGCCGCCATTTGGGCAACTGTCCATTAGGACTAGTCCAAGACAGCATTTGTAATAAATTCTTGCGTTCTGGATTATAGTAGACGACGTAACCGTAGTGGATTGCAGCAGTTCCTTGTTGGCGTTGACCGTGCAAATCAAACCAAACCCCTGGTGATGGTGTCGCACCTTCAAAGCGTTGCACTTCAGTCAAAGGTAGGGGAATGCTAATATCCTGGAGTTCTGATGTCCCATCAAGCGAAGAAATTACAAAAGATTCATCTGGCCCAGTTACAGGTAATTGAGTTGCTAGATAGTAGTAATTTTCTGACTGAGATTTAAACTCTAACTCTTCTGAGCGTTCATAAACCCTGAGTTCTACCAGTTCTTCACAATCAGATTGACAATTAGCACGCTGCTGAAAAACTGGTAATAAAAAGGAGTTTTTCACATTTTGATTTAAAGGCAGAGTTTCCCCAAATATTTGGTTTTTTCGACTCAAGTCAAGTTGAATTTGTTTGAGAGTTTGGGGGCGTTCGTGATTACCAAGGGGAATTTGTATCCATGCAGGTAAAATTTTATTTAGCCAGCTTACCTGGTCAGGATTGAAGATGAAGAGAACACTAATCCAGGCAAAAGCCATAATTAGACTAGCACTACTGAAGAGAATTGCGTAGGCGTAGCCCACACTTCTCTGCGAGACGCTCCGCGAACGGCTGCGCTCAGTGACCGTCGTAGACATCACTAGCATTGACGACAACCAACTTCCCCGTTTTAGCTTTTTCCGGCGTTTTTTAACGACGCGTTTCACCATACCTGCATGAGGTTTATTTTCTTTAGAGATTTTTGGCGTCAGCTTGCGTGGGCGATTTTGCATAGATTAGGGACTGGGAACTGGGGATTAGGGATTGAGAAAACTCTTTCCTAGTCCCCAATACCTAATACCCTGTTATACTCGTCCTTTCAGAAGTTGCCCAGAAGGATTAAGTCTAATTTGGGACAAAATACGTAAATTTTCCCATGTGAATGCTTGATGATTGCGAATACACTTTTCACTTAAGTATGTGAGCAGAGTGTAAAAAGTTGAAAAATATACTTATTAGCCGCAGTCATCGCAAAACCTGGATGCTCGCATGGTTACTAATTGCGGGAGTAAATGGAGTTGCACAAAAAGCTTTAGCAGAAGAGTATACAGGAACTACTCAGGCGCAGGAGAGTATAAATTTAAATTCTTCTCCCCTCTCCTCAGTAAATCCGATGGCGCAAGTTACATCGGTTTCTCAACTCAAGGATGTACAACCCAACGATTGGGCATTCCAAGCATTACAGTCTTTGGTAGAACGCTATGGTTGTATAGCTGGCTATCCAGATAGCAGCTATCGCGGTAATCGCGCCTTAACTCGGTATGAATTCGCCGCCGGAGTGAATGCTTGTTTAGATAGAGTCAACGAATTAATCACTACTGCCACCAGCGATTTAGTCACCCGCGAAGATTTAGCAATATTACAAAAATTGCAGTCAGAATTTACCCCTGAATTAGCAACTTTGCGCGGTCGTGTCGATAGTTTAGAAGCCAAAACTGCTGAAATCGAAGCCAACCAATTCTCAACAACAACCAAACTCAGTGGACTATTAATAGTTGGTGTTCAAGGACGAACTAGCAATCGTGGTGATGTAAATCCTAGAGATGGACAAAAAGAAACAGATGATGCGGGGACAAATACTAATGTCATATCCCTGGCGCAACTATATTTAACTAGTCAAATCACTCCTCGTAGTTATTTATTTACAGGTCTTTTAGATGGTAAAGGAAAAACTACACCTAGATTTACCAATAGCGTTTCCCGGAATGATGTTTTACTTGGCTACGAATTTCCTACAGATGGCTTAATTGTAAGTGACCTCAATTTTCATTGGCTAGTGACAGATAAATTAGCAGTAATGGTAGGAACAGAAGGCGTAAGTATGCCAGCTGCTTTCCGAGGCCCCAATCGGGTAGAAAGTGCTGCAACAGGGCCGTTGTCTTATTTTGCCCAAAGAAACCCAATTTTAAATATGGGATACGGTCATGGTGGTATAGCTATTGATTGGCAATTTGCTAAACGTGCTAGTTTGCAGGCAATTTATACCAGTTATCAACCAGGAAATCCCGGTAAAGGTAGCGGTTTATTTGATGGAAACACAACTACAGGTGTGCAATTGCTGCTGACACCAACCAATACTCTAGATTTAAGTTTATATTACGTTAACAATTACTCTTCGGATGGTTGTTTGCTAACCTTTGTTGGTGATGAATGCTTAACTACAGTTAATACCACTACCGGAAAATCAGCACCACTGCAAACTAACGCCGTAGGTGCGACTGTAACTTGGCAAATTTCTCCTCGCATTAGCGCAGGTGCATGGGGTGGTTATACTAAATCTTATATTCCTGGGCAATCCGGAAATGTAGAGACGACAAATTATATGGTGTTTCTGAATTTCCCTGATTTATTTGCTAAAGGAAATTTGGGGGGAATTTATGTCGGTCAACCTCCTAAAATTACCAGTAGCAACTTACCTGTAGGGAATAATGTTCCTGATTTTATTAATACTGGTTTAGGACGTGCAGGTGGACAACCAGGGACAACCACTCAAATTGAGGCATTTTATCGTTTTCAGCTAACAGATAACATTAGCATTACACCAGGAATAATTCATATCATGGAGCCTGGTCATACACCAGATAGTGACTCAGTTACCATCGGCATTCTGCGGAGTACTTTTACTTTTTAATTCCGCTTGCACATAAATATTATTGAACTTAAGTATTAACAAATACTCATAGTCAATTCACCACAAGAACCAATGAAATTCCTTTTTCAATCCCCTATACTTAATTTTTTATACACCTGCTGCATTTTAAATAAATATAAAAATAAGGTTTGGTAGTGAACCAAACCTCTATATAAATCCAGTACATAACAACATCCCGAATCAATTTACTCATTATTTATTCATGGGGCATCTTCCTATAGGATGTGTGCAAATATTCTGAAACCTGATATGAAATTATCCTAGTATAGCCGAATACTAAAATAGAAAATCAATCTGCCATAGCCTAGAGGCTATGGCAGATTGATTAGATGTTAAATTCAATAAAATAACTAGAAGGATTTTTACGTTCAAAACTTGTATTAAAGCGATTTTTCCAACTAGCAAGCCAAATAAAAGACGAGATAAATAGTGTTAACCACCAGCGACAGCAGGAACAATACTTACTTCATCCCCATCTTTCAGTGCTGTGTTTATACCATCTAAATAGCGGATATCTTCGCTATCGACGTAAAAATTTACAAACCGACGTAGCTTTCCTTCTTCATCGCACAACCGCGATTTAATCCCAGGAAAGCTTTGTTCTAAAGAGTCTAACAATTCAGCAATCGTGCTACCGCTAGATTCGAGAGTAGCTTGATTATTAGTCAAATTCTGAAGAGTCGTAGGAACTAAAACTGTTACAGCCATAGAAGTACAAAGTCAAAAGTGAGGAGTGAGGAGTGAGGAGTGAGGAGTTAGGAATAAAAAAAACTCATAACTCCTAATTAAACGAGGACTTGTTGCCATTCCAAACGATCCAGAGTACGCGATCGCTCTAGGGCACGTTCAAAACTATCGAGTTTAGCATCAATTGTCAAGGGTTCGCCAACGTAGCCTTGGATTGCTTCTTGAGTTTTCAGACCATTGCCGGTGATGTAAACTACAGTGGTTTCATCTGGATCTATTTTGCCAGCTTCTACCAGTTTTTTCAGCACCGCCACAGTTGTACCGCCAGCCGTTTCTGTGAAGATGCCTTCGGTTTCTGCCAGCAGCTTGATGCCATCAATAATTTCTGCATCATTGACTGATTCAATGTTACCACCAGTTTTCTGAGCTAACTCTAGAGCATAAATGCCGTCTGCTGGATTACCGATCGCTAATGATTTAGCAATTGTATTCGGTTTTACTGGCTTAATAAAGTCGCGTTCTTCTTTGAAGGCTTGGGCGATAGGTGAACAACCTTCAGCTTGAGCGCCACTGAAACGGACGCTCTTGTTTTCTACCAAACCAACTTCGATAAATTCTTGAAACCCTTTATAAATTTTTGTAAATAGTGAACCAGAAGCCAAGGGAGCAACAACATGATCCGGTAGTTCCCAGCCTAGTTGTTCTGCAACTTCAAAACCTAGCGTCTTGGAACCTTCAGAGTAATAAGGACGCAGATTAATATTGACAAAACCCCAACCATGTGTGTTGGCAACTTCTGAACAAAGACGATTCACTTGATCGTAGTTGCCCTTGACAGCCATTAGAGTAGGACTGTAGATTAGGCTACCGATAATTTTACCAGCTTCTAAATCTGCGGGGATGAATACACAGCAGTCTAAACCGGCATGAGCTGCGATCGCAGCTGTAGAATTTGCCAAGTTACCCGTGCTAGCGCAAGAAACGGTAGTGAAACCCAACTCTCGCGCTCTTGATAGTGCAACTGAAACTACCCGATCCTTAAAGCTAAGGGTAGGCATATTAACAGCATCATTTTTTATATAAAGCTTATTTAGACCCAGGCGACGGGCAAGGCGGTGAGAACGAACCAAGGGAGTCATACCCGTTCCCACATCTATAACATTGTCAGTTGCAACAGGCAAAAAGGAACGATAGCGCCAAATTGAATTGGGCCCGGCTTGAATTTTTTCACGAGTGACAGTCAGACGGAGGGCGCTGTAGTCATACTTGACTTCTAAAGGGCCAAAACATAACTCACAAACATTACTGGCTTTGAGTTCATATTCCGCACCACATTCCTTACACTTCAAGGCTTTAAAGTAGGCAGTGCTGGTTTCGTTTTCGGTTTGGGTTTTGATTGCCTGAGTCATAAACTAGCTTTCCCTGTTTGTCTTTCTGCGTTTATCTGTCTGCTGTCGCCTGATAGTAACACGAGCAAAAAGACCAGTCAAACATACCCGACTAAAATTATCGGGTATTCCTAGTATTGAAAAATAGGATTTCTGTAAGATTTTTATATCTGTAATCGTTAGATTTAGTATTTACACATAGATTATACATGTTAAAAAATTAGATAATAGCTCTAAATACTCAGTCTTAATACTGACGAATGATATTATGAAATTGCATCATATCTATGATGAATTTGCATACAATAAAATTACTACCCAATTATGAGTGATCCATATCACTTAAAATAGCCTTCTATTTTTGATTTCAATGGCTCTACCAGGTAGTAAACATAAATGGCAGTAAAAACTAAAAAGCATTGTTATATATAAGCTTTAATCTTTTGAGCGTCTGATGAAATCCCTAAAATTGCTATGTGTGTTGCCAAAATGAAGTTGATTTTTCAGCTTTGATGCACTAATTCATCGCTCAAGAAATTACTTATTTATACGGAAGTCTTTTTTTGCGACAAAAGCTACATTTCTATATACATCGACGATTCAGCAAAACACAGTAGTTAAGTTACCCATATTTGTGATCGCTAGCTTTGATAATCAACGGTAAGCGTAAAACAAGTAGGCAATAACTTTTCTGTCTATTGCCTCAATCTAGTTTTTTAGGAGTAGCCAATAAGTTAACTCCTCAAATAGACATATCCCAAACATTAAGGTTTTGGTTGGTCTAATCGGTAATTCTTTAAGGAATTGCCGAACTTTATCCTGTCTCAAAACCCAAGATACAAGTTCAGCAAATAAACAAACTACTTCTATGGTAAACCGAAAGAAATCTGTCAACAAGCAGCGCCAGCGTTACCAATCTCTAATAGCAACAGCATTGCTAACTAGTAGCCTTTTCCAATTTATTGCACCTGTACTAGCTGACGGTACAGCCGCTGGTCAATCTATCAGTAACACGGCGACAGCAAGCTACGAAGATCCTAATGCACCAGGGACAACTATAAATTCTACCTCTAACACTGTTACCGTGACTGTAGCAGAGGTCGCTGGTATCACTGTCACAGCGTCGGGTGTTACAGATAACAATGGTGGCACTGCTGGAGTTGGTGATTTACTAACCTACACCTACACCCTAACGAACGTAGGTAACGACGCCACCAAATTCCATATTCCCAACCAAGCAACAACAACTGGGCCTGGTACAGTTTCTGGTGTACTTCCTGTTGATAAAAATGGGGCAACACCAGCTAGTGGCACACTGCAATACAGTACTGATGGTGGTACAACTTGGACAAACGTAACAGCCGGTGGTGTAGATACACCGTCAATTCCGGTTAATGGTACTGTGTTGGTGCGTGTGCCAGTGACTGTACAGACTGGCGCTCAATCGAATGACATAATTAAAGTTACCCTTGGTAACACTCCTGGTGATGCTCAAAACCAACTGCGGAGTCCCGATGGTGGTGACGTTTATACTGTAGATAACGCTGACGGAAGTCCTGGAGAAGTTGCTGGCGTGCCAATTAATGGTACACGAGAAGCTAGTATTACCCAGCAAACTCAAGTGGGGAACACTGTTAAAACCGTTGCTCTAGCCACAATACTCAAAACTCGGACAGGCTACAACGCTGGTGTTCCTTCCGTACTCAATGATGATGTGCTGACTTATGGTTTAAGCTTGCGAGTTGAGAGCAACGATGTAACCAATCGGGGGCTAACACCCGCAGCTTTAGGTGGTACAAGTATCAATGTAGATGGTAGTGCAGTTACTCGCATCTTAGTTTCTGATGCACTTCCAGCATCCACAACTCTTAATGGGACTCCAACCGCTCCTCCAGGGTGGATAGTGGTTTACGCTGGCGAAGATCCTGCAACTACAACTGCTGATCAGGCTCTGTGGAAAACTGACAAAACTCAAGTAACAGGCGGTGTAGTTAGACGGGTTGGTTTTATTAACAATCCTAGCTCTATCTCTTCAGTTGCTACTGGAACAACCGTTACAGGCTTTACAGTACAAGTAACGACCACTGGAATCACAGGAACGACAGCGACAGATGTTAACAACATCGCTCAAGTGTTCGGTAAAACTGCTGGTGATCCAACTAGCGCCCTACTCTTCGACGATTCAGGTGACCAAAACCCAGATAATATTGACCCCACAACTGGAGCCTTTCCTACTACACCTGACGCTGGCTATTATGCCACTACTCCCACCAATATTGATACGGGCAATAACAACCAAGGTGCTAATTCTGTTACAGGAAATGTCAACCGTTATACTGTTTCAGTTGCCGCAGCAAACTCAGTTTTAAATGGGCCGAATAATGCACCTGATGCAACTGGGCTAACGGGGAACAACGACGACTTCACTAACAAATCTGCCTTTGTTCCTCCTAACACAGCACCTGGTAGTACACTTGACCCACAATCAGTTGGCTTCACTAACACAATTAAGAACGACGGTACTACCACTAACGACATCACAATAGTGCCAACCGCACCAGCAACTTTCACAGATTTGCCAAATGGTACAAACGTGACTGTTAGCTATAACAATCAATCTGCTGTTTATACCTACAATAGTACTACTGGTGCTTTTACCATAGCAACAGGTAATACACCAATTAAAGTCTCTGGTGTTGTTGCTGGTGCGAGTGTTAATTATGGTTTAGAAGTTGACCTACCAGCTGGTACGAAACTATCAACTGATACCGGTAAGGGCTTCCCAGTACTTGTTACTGCCTTTATTGACACTGACAATAATGGTGTATTGGATAAAACTACTGAAGCCTACAACATCTCCATTGATCGTGTTTACACTGGCTTCTTAAAACTGGTGAAAGTGTCACGAGTTTTACAAGGAACTGGGCCAGTTGTTGGTGCAGGTCAGGGTGATTTTGAGTCTACACCAGCTTACACCAATGCTAATGGCACTGTTATTGATCCGAATTCAGGAGTTGCTGATGTACTTAGAAATCCTGCTCCAGGCAACATTATTGAGTACCAAATTCGGTACACAAATATTTCTGATGCTCAAGCTGGAACTGGTAACGTGATTTTGAATGCTAACAAAGTTGTGATTACTGAAGATGGTACACAAACCCCTAACAACTGGGCGCTAGACAACGACACTAACACTCAAATTGATACTAGCAACATTGTTGGTTCAGCTAAAGATTCTGGGGCTTCAACTATCCAATTCTTCACTGGTGCTCCAGCTACTAATGCTGGCATCGATCAAACTGGAACCACGGTAAACAGTGATGTCACAAAGTATGTAAATACTCCCACCGGACAGATTGCACCTGGTGTTCAAAGAACATTTACCTTCCAACGCAAGGTTAACTAGATAGCTTGATTTCACCCTTGTTTGTAAACAAATAGGGGTGTGATAGCACATCTATGTTTGTAGTTAGCGCTTTAGTCCTAAATCGCTAACTACAAACTGATTATTCCCTAAGAAAAATAGGGAAAGATAAATTAGCAATCGACATTGTGAAAGTTTTTTGAGGTTATTTATATGAAGCGTCTTTCTTTTGCAGGTTTAGGAGCGTTCGCACTCATTGCTACCGTTCCATTTGTCAGTCAAGTGCCGGGAATGGCTTCTCTATGGCATTCTACAAGCGCCATCGCTCAAAATGTCAAACCTCAAGGGCAAATCCAATTGCGCTTAGAGGCAGAAAAGCAAGTAGTGGCACAGGATCAACAAGGTAAGCAAAGTAAGACATGGCAACCTTTAAAAGGTCAAGCTGTGGTGCAACCTGGAGATGTGTTGCGTTATACCTTAATCGGTGAAAACAAAAGCGATCGCCCAGTGAAAAATTTGGTTCTTAATCAACCTATTCCTAAAGGAATGGTGTACGTACTGAAATCAGTTGTTGCCGCTAATGGTACTAAAGTTATTTACAGCATTGATGGCGGGCGCAGCTTTGTCGAAAATCCGACTGTAAAAGTTACTCTTCCTGACGGCAAAGTGGAAACAAAACCAGCACCAGCGAATGTTTACACCCACATCCGTTTGCAAGTTCCGTTAGTTGCAGCAAAGACAACAGTTAAGGCGACTTATCAAACCCAAGTGCGCTGATTCACACCTATACGCATGAGATCCCCCCGCCTGTGGCGACCCCCTTTATAAGGGGGTAAAAAGAATAAAACAGCCCTGCTTTATGAGGAGAATCGGAGGATCTTCGATAGAGAAACAAATGCTTTTATTAACAAAAAAAGTGGCATTCCAGAGGAGATGTGTTCAGTGAGCCGTCTTCAAAGCCAAAACCAAATTACTAATAGCAGTAGCTGGTATCAAAGGTTAACGGCTACTGCTCTTCTAGCAAGTGTTTTGCATACTACTATATCTATACCAGCGATCGCGCAACAGACTAACAATCTGATTGCGTCTGTGCCATTAACAAATCAAGCTACTTATACTTATACAGATTCTACTAGTAATTATAAATATCAAGGAAGTTCTAGTCAGCTTAATGTTAGTCCTAACCCATTAGTTGACCCATTAGGGCGGATTTTAGGTTGCGCTGGACAACTTTTACCTGACTATACAGGTTTTTCAGTTGGAGTATACGAACCTAATCCCAGCGATCCAACAGGGACAGAATTGGGAAATTTAGTTCCTCTAACTCGAACAGAATTACCTGATATTCCTAATAACAACGTTCCTGGTGGTAAATCGCCAAATATCGAGAATAGTAATCCCTACTTTATTACTAATAACCCTGCGGGTGTCTACAATTTCCTCCTCGATCCCAACAAAGGTCAAACTAATCCAGGTAGAAGCTACATTTTTGTAGTCAATCCACCAGCAAATTCCATCCTTAAACAACGACGCATCAAGATAGAAATCATTGCTAGCACTGGCATCGAAGGTAATAATCTTGTGCGGTATGTCGCTACTTCTTTAGATGGTCAGCCAATTAGTATTCTAGGCGAGACAAGGGTCGAGGATACGGTTGTTTTAGTTAACAATGCTGAGACGCAAGCACTGAAGTTATTTGCTTTTGATTTCACCACAAATTTGTGTCAACCCAATCAGGTGCAGATTATCAAAACAGGCGATCGCGCTACTGCTGAACCTGGAGATACAGCGATCTACCGTCTTTCAGTAAAAAATCTCGCTGATGCTGGTTTGAATAATATATTTGTCACCGACACCTTACCTTTAGGATTCCAGTTCTTGCCTAAATCTGTACGGGGAGAGTTGGATGGTCAAGCGATCGCTATCACCTCAGAACACAATGGAAACACGCTGACATTCCGCACAGACGTAACAATTCTTACAGATAAAGTTTTAAATATTGTTTACGCGGCTCAACTAACAGCCGATGCTTTGCGGGGAACTGGTCGTAATAGTGCGATCGTTAATGCTCGCCGAACTGACAACGGTTTTAGCACTAAAGATGGCCCAGCAACTCACCAGTTAAAAATTCGTCCAGGAATCGTTTCTGATTGTGGCACAATTATCGGTCGCGTGTTTGTTGATAAAAACTTTGACGGTGAACAACAGCGTGGTGAGCCTGGAGTCCCAAATGCGGTGATTTTTCTGGAGGATGGAAACCGCATTACAACAGATCCGAATGGTTTGTTTTCATTAGCAAATGCTTTACCAGGAAACCATACCGGTGTACTAGACCTCAGTAGTCTTCCTGGTTATACTCTGGCTCCCAATAACAAATTCCGCGAACGGAATAGCCAATCTCGTCTAGTGCGTTTAGAGCCTGGTGGTTTGGTACGCATGAATTTCGCAGTTACCCCCGCCTTCCAGGAGCCAGTCAAGAAATGAAACCTAGACTGCACCATGTAAATACATTTAACTTAAGGTTGATGGGAGCAATGCCGATAGTAGCTCTCAGCTTTATTTTGTACCCTACAATAGTTAAAGCAGAACCTGTAAGTAAAAACCTCTTTTTCTCTGATTCTCCTTCGCAAATAGATAAGGGTGTTGAAGAAGAGGCAAGGGAGCAGGTGAGACAGCGCGGTCTTGGGGGTTTCCCCCATGAACGACTGCGAACCCGAAGAGGAGCAGGGAGCAGGGGAGAGGCTTTAAATTCTCTTCTTTCTATACAAGAGAAGGGCGCTAAAGGGTTAGGTTCCGCTTTGGTTTTTCCAGATGATGTGAAAAGTTCCAAACAGCTTGCATCTCACAAATTTCTTTCCCCACCAACTACCGATACTTCAATTCTAGATGTTCAGCTAAGTGAAACGCAAATACAACCATTTCAACCAGCAAGTTCCGTAGGCTTACCCAGAGGTTTACGCAAAATAGCAGGAGTAGAGAACGGGCAAGGGGTGAATAAAAACCTGCCTTTGTCTCCCACTCCCGCCATTTCCACAGCAATTAAAATTCTGACTCCGACGGCAGACAGCGTTGTAGATGTACAAGCTACCACGGTCACTGTGCAATTTCCCGTTGGAAGTCAAGTGGAATTGCGGGTGAATGGCGTTTTGGTAGATGCTTCTTTAGTGGGACGGACAGAAAGTGATGCCACCACCAACTTATTAACGCAGACATGGTATGGTGTCTCCTTAAAAGAAGGTAAAAACACCATCTCTGCACAAGTAGTTGGAGGAAAAGAATCCCCTGTAACGGTACAAGTCGCAGTCCGGGGAGCGCCACAGCAACTAACTTTAGAAACTGTTGAGTCTCGTATCCCGGCAGATGGACGTTCCACAGCGACAATTCGGGGTCAACTCATCGATGCAAATGGCAATCGCTCTAATCGTGATGCTGTTGTCACTTTGATACCTACTGCTGGGGAGTTTGTCGAGAAAGACTTTAAACCCGATGAACCCGGATTTCAAGTGGAGGCGAAAGGGGGACAATTTACAGCTAAGTTGCGATCGCAACTCAAGGCCGAAACTGTAAGAATTCGGGCGATCGCTAATAATTTAGAAGCCTTTACCCAACTACAATTTGAAACGGCACTGCGTCCAAGTTTGGTGACAGGGGTAGTGGATTTACGTTTGGGTGCTAGAGGTACAAATTATTACGGCAGTTTCCGTGATTTCCTCCCTCCTGACAAAAACAATGGAACGCAATTAGATTTCCACTCAGCAGTATTTGCCACTGGTGCGATCGGGGAGTGGTTATTTACAGGCGCATACAACAGTTCTCGTAGCCTCAATGAAGATTGCGACTGTAATAATCGTCTGTTTAGAACTTACCAATCTAGTGAGCAAAACTATCCTGTCTATGGCGATAGCTCGAAAGTTGATGTCGTTGCTCCTTCCATTGACAGCGTATATCTGCGTTTGGAGCGCTCTACTGGTATCCCTGGATCTTCACCTGATTATGCCATGTGGGGTGACTACAATACAGAAGAATTTGCGCGGCGATCGCAGCAATTTACTTCTATCACCCGTCAACTCCACGGTTTTAAGGCTAACTACAATTTAGGAAACTTACAAATAACAGGTTTGTATGGCAACCATTTAGAAGGGTTTCAACGGGATACCATTGCTCCTGATGGCACTAGTGGTTATTACTTTCTCTCTCGCAGAATACTACAACCAGGTAGTGAAAATGTCTTTATTGAGTTAGAAGAACTTAATCGTCCTGGGACTGTATTAGAACGAAAACAGCTTAACCGAGGCCCAGACTACGAAATAGACTACGATCGCGGTACTTTATTATTCCGCGAACCTATCCTCCGCACCGATATAGATCAAGTCGGACAAGTATTGGTACGTCGGATTGTTGTTACCTATCAATACGACAGCCAAGATTCTGATAGCAATATCTATGCTGGTCGTTTGCAGTATAACCTTTCTCGTCAGCTGAACTCCGAAAGTTGGATTGGAGCAACTTACGTTCAAGAAAATCACGGAGTGCGTGACTTTCAACTCTACGGTGCAGATGCTCTAATTTCTTTGGGTAATCAAGGTAATTTAATCGCAGAATATGCCCATTCCAATAATGATTCTGATGTTGTGGGAAAGGTTAGCGGTGACGCTTACCGCCTAGAAGCTGAGGGACAGATTACTAACGGGATTCAAGGTCGTGCTTATTATCGCTTTGCTGATACAGGTTTTGCCAATAATGCCACTATCAGCTTTGTCCCAGGACAAACCCGCTATGGAGCGCAGGTTACAGCTAAACTGGCCTCAACCACTAACGTTAGAGTGCAATATGACCACGAAGACAATTTTGGTATTGCTCCTCAACCGCTAGATACTTTTGAAGAACTGTTTACACCGCGTTCTGAAGCGATACCTGGGAGCAAAGTTGATAATTCGCTAACGACGATTTCCGCCGGGATTCAACAACGTTTGGGTAAAGCTACTATTGATCTCGATTGGATTCATCGTCATCGAGAAGACCGCATTCCTGACAGCGCCCTAAGTAGTACTTCTGATCAATTGCGATCGCGTTTTTCTGTTCCCATTGCTAAAAACCTGACTTTCCAAGCCCAAAATGAACTCAGCTTATCTTCTCAAAAAGATACTGTTTACCCAGACCGTACCATTTTAGGGCTGAATTGGGCAGCAATTCCTGGTGTGAATATCAGTCTGGCCCAACAGTTTTACAGTGGTGGTCAATATTCGGGTAATTCCATCACCAGCTTGAGTGTCAACGGTGAACACAAACTCGGATCAGATACTACTTTGACTGGTCGTTACTCAATTTTGGGTGGTGCGAATGAAATGACTACTCAAGGAGCAATTGGTCTAAATAATCGTTGGACTATTGCTCATGGATTGCGGCTGAACTTAGCTTACGAACACGTATTTGGCAACTTCTTCGGACGGACTGGAGCAGGCCAACAATATGCTCAACCCTTCGCTTTTGGTCAATCAGCATCTGCGATCGGATTTGATGGTGGGGATAGTTACAGCGTGGGGCTAGAATACTCTGATAATCCACAGTTTCAAGCCAGCGCCCGTTATGAACATCGTTCTTCTTCTAGTGGTAGCAATACAGTAATTAGCGCAGGTGTTACGGGTAAAATTTCTCCGGCTCTGACAGCTTTAGTACGTTATCAACAAGCTGGTTCTTCCAATCAAAAGCTTTCAGGATTGGGAGATACTGCTAACTTAAAGCTAGGTTTAGCTTACCGCGACCCCAATAGCGATAAATTTAATGCCTTATTGCGTTATGAATATCGGCAAAATCCATCAACTATTCCTGACACCATCCTCTTAGGAAGTGGTACAGGTTCTCAAGACCATACTTTTGCTTTAGAAGCTATTTATGCTCCTAACTGGCGATGGGAATTCTATGGTAAGTATGCCTTGCGTAACAGTACTTCTTACATAGCCAGTGATTTAGCTGGTACTAGCACAGTAAATCTGGCCCAATTACGAGCTACCTATCGTTTGGGATATAGCTGGGATTTGGTAGGTGAGGCTCGTGTAATTAGTCAGCCTAGCTACAGCGAAACAGGGTTTGTTGTCGAAACAGGCTACTATCTCACGCCTAACCTGCGCGTTTCGGCTGGATATGTGTTTGGTAAAGTTGATGATCGGGATTTTTCTGGCACACGTTCTGCGGGAGGTGCATATTTGGGTATAACAGTCAAGCTCAATGAATTGTTTGAAGGGTTTGGACAACAAAAGATTCCGCCACGCCAGCCACAGGAATCTGCAATAAAAACTTTAGTGAATAAACTCAAAGCCGCAACAACGGCGATACAAAAGCGTGAAATATAAAAAGGTTATTGGTAGAGACGTAGCATTGCAACGTCTCTACAAATGGTCAATTTATAGCCAGGATTAATTAAATTTACAATCAAATCTTTATTGAACTATTTAAAAGCGATCGCCACAGTAAATCTGAATATAGATGGTAGATTATCGATAATTTTGGGCAAGCTAAAGACTGAAGATTTATTTGAGGTTAATCAGCCCTCATTGATGATTAAGGTTAAGGTGATCAGCATTTTTTAAAGGCTATTTTATGGTGATTTACTAATGAAGAATTTATGGCAAAATTTTAATATTTTTAGCTGGGGACTTCTCGGTGCGACATTAGTACTTCAACCTACGTCAGCGCAAGCTCAATATATCCAGCGATCGTTCCTAAACCCCAGTTTTGAGTCACCTGTTTTTGGTTCTGCGGGTCAACAATGTTACGTTCAAGTGTCGCCAAGTCTTATCCCTGGTTGGGAAACAACTCATGGCTCAGTCAAGGCGGGAACAGGTAACTGTACTGGTTATACATCTCCAGGAACAGTACCACTGATTGAAATTTGGACTTCAGGATTTAGTGGTGCTAGCACAGCAACGACACCAACTAGTGCAGGCAATCAATTTGCTGAGTTAAATGCTGAACAATCTTCTGAGTTGTATCAGAATTTATGCCTAATTCAAAATGAAACGATCACATTCTCTCTTTTACACCGTGGGCGGTCAAGTGCAACTGTTGCTGATGTAGCGAATTTTTTAATTGGAGCAAATACTGTTTTTGGCAGGTTCTCAACAACTAGCAATGGAACAGTTACGGCACAACCTGTAGCACAGAATGGTGCAACTATTCCCACTGTCACTAACAATAATGCAGGAAATGGCTGGGTACGATACACTGGCACTGTTCCTTACACTGGTACTAGTGGGAATCAACCTGTAGGATTTGCGGCTGTTTCCACGGCAGGTGGGAACAATACTGTAGGCAACTTCCTTGATGAGGTGCAATTTGCTGGTAAACCGGTGGTGGAATTCACAACAAGTTCAGGTGGTGCAGCAGAATCGGAAACTACCCCTACAAGTAACCCACCTAAACTCAGAATCGTTGGTTTAGTGCCAACTGGAGGGATAAGCGTTCCTATCTCCGTGAGTGGTACAGCAGTTTTAGGTACAGACTACGATACAACATCACACACATCCACCTTTAATATCACTATCCCTGCGAATAACTACGATGGTAGTGATGCTACTAGTGTCTTTACTATTCCTTTTACTGTCATCAATAATAACGTTCCTCAAGGTGTGAGGACAATCGTATTTACCATACAAACTTCAACTAGTTTTTTCGCTAGTTCAACAACAACTTGTGGTGCTTCCCCTATAAACGCTTCCAGCTATACCATATATGATGATGATTTCCTCAGTGGCAGGGTTTGGAATGATGCCGACAATAGTGCTAACGGGACTTTTACTAATATTAATACTGGTTCAGAAACTGGCACTAATGCAGGTGGGTTGTTAAATGCTATTCTTGTGGATTCTAACAATAAAGTATTAAAAACAACAACTGTTGCAGCAAATGGTACTTATACTTTTCTTGATGTTCCTCTGAATCAAAACAACGTTCAAATTCTTTTAAGTACAACTGCTGGCACAGTAGGTAATACTGCCCCTACAGCATCGCTCCCTTCTAACTGGATCAACACTAGTCCACTAACAACAGCTGCTTTTAATACTGGCACAAACATCTCTAGTAAAGACTTTGGAATTGAGCAACTCCCCAATACAACCGATTTAAATCCTGCATCTCAAACGAATCCGGGTGGCACAGCGACAGTCCAAGTAACAACTTTGGCGGGAACTGACCCCGAAGATGGTGCATTAGGCAGTGGTAAGAAATTCAAGATTGTCACCTTACCAACCAATGGCACATTGACTTACAACAATGTAGCCGTGACTGCGGGGCAGATCATTAGTAGCTATAACCCAACGTTATTAAAGCTTGACCCTCAAGATGGAGCGATTACCGTTAGTTTTACCTATGCGGCGATCGATGCTGCAAGCAAAGAAGATCCGACTCCTGCCACAGTG
This sequence comes from Nostoc sp. ChiVER01, assembly GCF_034531155.1. NCBI lineage: Bacteria > Bacillati > Cyanobacteriota > Cyanophyceae > Nostocales > Nostocaceae > Nostoc > Nostoc sp. ChiVER01. Next base: position 54,553 of record NZ_JAVRBS010000002.1, read on the forward strand.
ACGATGCCCTTTGTCACTCCTGCCAATGTTTTATTAGTCAAACGGATTACAGCAATTAATGGTGATCGCACCAAAAACCCTAATGACAACACACCGCTAAATGCCTTCGTTGACGATACCACCTCGACTCGTCAAGCCGACGATAACAATGCTAACTGGAAGTCTGGTTATCTCCTGGGGGCAATTGATGGCGGTAAAGTCAAGCCAGGGGACGAGATTGAATATACAATCTATTTCCTGAATGCGGGTAGTAGTAATGCCAACACTGTGAGAGTGTGCGATCGCATTAGTGCTAACCAAAGTTTTAAGGGGAGTGCTTATGGTATTAGCAAAGATATCCAATTGCAGCTAGGAACGAGTACAGTACTTGATTTAACCAGTGCTAACGATACAAGCGATCGCGCTCAATTGATAAGCGCTGGTGGTACTGTTCCCACTAATTGTTATCTCAAGGCAGCTAATAATAACGGCACTTTAGTTATTGATGTGACTGGTAATACTGGAGTACCGACTTTAACTACTATGCCAGGGTCAACAGCGCAGGGTTCACCTAATAATTCCTATGGTTTCTTGCGCTTTATCACGAAGGTGAAGCCCTAACTTTTACTAATCCCTAAGACGCGAAATGGGACTGGGCTTTGCCTCGCAACGCCTTCGCATCTCTCCAATCCAGGAAAGAATTTCAATTTTTCCACTATTACAAAACTAAAACCACTTATGTTAAAACATCAATTCATCCAGAAAAAGTCTAATAATCAACGCCAAAAAGACCAAAAAGGTAAATCTTACTCCCCTGTAATTATACTGCTATATCTATTTTTAAACAGTACTTTACTACAAGTCTTACCAGCATTAGCGGCTAGTCCGACACCTGGTACTGTAATTGATAACCAAGCAACTGGTAGTTTTATTGATTCTACGGATAATACTGAAAAGCAGATTGAATCTAATACAGTTAAAGTAACTGTGGCAGAAGTTGCAGGTATTACGATAACATCCGCTAATACACCTAGCGCTTCAACGGGTGGTACTAGCAACTTTGACTTTACAGTAAGCAACGTCGGTAATGACCCAACCCAGTTCTTTATTCCCGACACCCCATCGGCGATTAGTGGGGGTACAGCAGGGACAGTGAGAATTGTTGCTTATGACCCAGACGGTACTGGCCCAGCAGCACCAGTTGACTTGACCTCCAACAACATTACTGTGCCGAGTGGGGGTCAAAATACGGGGACATTGTTAGGTGCGATCGCTTCTGCTAACAACGGTTCGATTCCCGCCGGTGCGTCGATTGTGGTACGGGTTCCAGTGACCGTGACAGCAGCAGATAGCCAGACTGTGAGTGTGACACTAGGTAATACGACTGGACAGCCTAGCAATAGCAACACTCCATATATTTTGGGTGCGAATGGAACTGGAAGCAAGGATTTATATACTGTTGATAACGCTGATAACATTTCCGGTGAATCAGCAGGGGTACCGATAAATGGCGATACGACAAATCATCGCCAAGAGGCCAGTGCGAGTCAGACGGTGACAGTAGTCAATACTGTTGTCACAGTGACTGGAACTGTGTTTAGGGATGCCAATGGTAACATTACTATCGATGGCAGCGATGCGGGAACCAATGCCGGATCAACTAACCTGACTATTTATGCGATCAATACTGCTGGTAATGTAGTCGATAAAGCCACAGTCGCAGCTAATGGAACTTACAGTCTGACGAATGTTCCAGTAAGTTCCAATGTGACGCTACGGCTGTCTAACAACTCCACTGTGGCAATTGGGGCAACTGCTCCCACAACGCCTAGCTTGCCGAGTAACTGGGTGAATACTGGTGAGAACAAAAATGGTACTACTGAAACCATTACGCCCGGTGATATTGCCATCACTACGGCGAAGGCCAACATCACTAATCAAGATTTTGGGATTGAGCAACTCCCGGATACGACCAACTTAAATCCAGCGCCTCAAACCAATCCGGGTGGCACAGCGACAGTCCAAGTGCCAACCTTAGCGGGAACTGATCCCGAAGATGGCGCATTGGGCAGTGGTAGTAAATTCAAAATTGTCACCTTACCAACCAATGGCACGCTAACTTATAATAACGTAGCCGTGACTGCGGGGCAGGTAATTAGTAGCTATAACCCAACGTTATTGAAGCTTGACCCTCAAGATGGAGCGATTACCGTTAGTTTCACCTATGCGGCGATTGATGCTGCAAGCAAAGAAGATGCGACTCCTGCGACAGCGACGATACCCTTTGTCACTCCTGCCAATGTTTTATTAGTCAAACGGATTACGGCAATTAATGGCGATCGCACCAAAAACCCCAATGACAACACAGCGTTAAATACCTTCGTTGACGATACCACCTCGACTCGTCAAGCCGATGATAACAATGCTAACTGGAAGTCTGGTTATCTCCTGGGGGCAATTGATGCTGGCAAAGTTAAGCCAGGGGACGAGATTGAATATACAGTCTATTTCCTGAATGCGGGTAGTAGTAATGCCAATACTGTAAGACTGTGCGATCGCATTAGTGACAACCAAGATTTTAAAGTCGATGCTTATGGTACTAGCAAAGATGTGCAATTGCAGCTAGGAACGAGTACAGTACTTGATTTAACCAGTGCTAACGATACAAGCGATCGCGCTCAATTGATAAGCGCTGGTGGTACTGTTCCCACTAATTGTTATCTCAAGGCAGCTAATAATAACGGCACTTTAGTTATTGATGTGACTGGTAATACTGGAGTACCGGCTTTAACTACTATGCCAGGGTCAACAGCGCAGGGTTCACCTAATGATTCCTATGGTTTCTTGCGCTTTGTCACGAAGGTGAAGCCTTAACTTTAACTAACCCTCACATTGTAGAGACGTAGCAGTGCTACGTCTTTACAATCTAGGGAAGAATTTAAATTTTTCAATATTGAAAAAGCAAAACTACTTATGTTAAGACATCAATTCATCCAGAAAAAGTCTAATTATCAATGCCAAAAAGACCGAAAGGGTAAATCCTACTTCTGCGTAATTATACTGTTATATTTATTTTTAAGCGGTACTTTACTACAAGTCTTACCAACATTGGCTGCTAGTCCCACACCTGGTACTGTAATTGATAACCAAGTAACTGGTAGTTTTACTGATTCTACAGATAATACTGAAAAACAGGTTGAATCAAATATAGTTAAAGTAACTGTGGCAGAAGTTGCAGGGATCACAATTACACCAGCCAATACACCCGGCGCGACAACTGGTACTACTGTCAACTTTGATTTTACAGTGACCAATGTTGGTAATGATCCGACGCAGTTCTTTATTCCCGATGCACCTTCGGTGATTAGCGGGGGTACAGCTGGCGCTCTGCAAATTGTTGCCTATGACCCAGATGGTAGTGGGCCAGGAGCAGCAGTTGACCTTACTGCCAACAATATTACTGTTCCGAATGGTGGTCAAAATACGGGGACATTGTTAAGTGCGATCGCTTCTGCTAATAATGGTTCGATTCCCGTAGGTGGTTCGATTGTTGTACGGGTTCCAGTAACAGTGACGGCAGCTGGTGGACAAACTGTAAGTGTGACACTAGGTAATACTAATGGACAACCCAGCAATAGTAACACTCCATATATTCTGGGTGCAAATGGAACTGGAAGCAAGGATTTATACACTGTTGATAACGCCGATAACATTTCCGGTGAATCGGCAGGCGCACCGATTAATGGAGATGCAACAAATCACCGCCAAGAAGCCAGTGCAATCCAGACTGCAACGGCTTTAAACACTGTCAGTGGGACGATATACCGGGATAGCGATCGCAACAGTACGAATAATGGTGAGCCTGGGATTGCGAATGTGCGTGTGATTCTCTACCAAGATACCGACAACAATCGTGAACTTGCTACTAGTGAAATCATCCAGCAAGTAACAACTCTTGCTGACGGGACTTATCAATTTACCAACATCGCTGCTGGAACTTACAAAATCAAAGTAGACATTGCTGATACAGATGTGCCTGTAGGGTACACGCTGGGTACTCCTGATAATTTGCCAGTTACGGTTAGCACTACCAATATTACCGGACAAGATTTTGGCTTCTATCCTGTTTCTAGCTGTGAATGGGACGCTCAAATCTACAGTGGACATTTTCCAATTTCTGGAACGCAGGCGATCGATACTGGAGCGGTTGGCCTCTTCGGTACAACTGGACTACCAACGCTGCGTGGCACTGCGAAATTTGGAGCGGGAAGTTCCGGATTTACTTTTAACGATCAATCTATAGCTGCAAATGCCCATCCATTGAGAACAATTATTAACGGTACGTTTCCTTCTTCAGGTTATGTTCCAATTAACGGAGACTACACTTCACCAGGAAATGGTAGCGATCAACCCAATTGGGCAATCGTGTTTAAGCGACAGGCACTTGCCAAAGGCAGAGTTACCTTGGGGCAAGCAGGAGCTTACATTGATGATTCAATGGAGATTTATCTTAATGGAGTGCGGGTTGGAAATCCAGTTTTAGCTTTTACTAATAACCTACCAGCAAACAAGGTATCTACAGTTTCTGTCAATGCTGGTGATATCATTGAGATTCGCTTATCGAACTATGACAATATTGGTGGCTTTGTAGTGAGTACTGATTTTGTCTCTGACTTCGGCGATGCACCGAGCAGTTATGGTGAGGCCTCACACGCAATTAGTTGTGGCAATCCCTCTCTCGGCGCAACTGTAACTGGAGAATACAATCAGTCCTACAGTGCTAATGCGGATGGCGATAGTGGCGATGATGGTGTAACTTTACCTTCAGGACTAACTATAGGAAAGTCTGCATCAATTACCGTTAACGCTTCGACAGCAGGGTTTCTTAATGCTTGGATCGATTTTAATAAAAATGGGGTGTTTGATAGTGGTGAACAGCTGAGTTTGACCAACGTCACTAATGCAACATCTGCAACGGTTAATAATGTTCCACTCAATGCCGGAAACAATACTTTAACCTTTACCGTACCTAGCAATGCAACCGTTGGTAGTAGCTTTGCTCGGTTCCGGTTTACGACTAGTACAGTTGCAACACCTAGCCCAACAGGTTCAGGAGGAGCTGGTGAGGTGGAAGATTATGCAGTGAAATTAACAGGCCAACCTAAGCTAGTTTTAGTTAAACGCATCACCCGTATTAATAACCAAGACTTAACTAATATTGTGGATGGTCGCAGCGATGTTTCTACTGACGCTACCAATTACGTAGCATCTCCTAATGACGTTGATGATGATAGCAGTAACCCATGGCCTAGTGGTTACTTGCGCGGATTGATTAACGGTGGGACAGTCAAGCCAGGAGATGAGCTAGAATACACCATCTATTTCCTTTCTAATGGTCAGGGTGATGTAACTAGTGTGCAAATCTGTGACTTAATACCTACCAATACTACTTTTATTCCCACTGCTTTTAATGGTATGACTCCTAATGATGGTGGCTTACCAGGAGCAGATCAAGGTATTGCCCTTGGGCTTGGTTCTAGCACTCCTACAGCTTATCTTACCAATGCACAAGATGGCGATCGCGGACATTTTTATACAGCTAATGAATCAGGCATACCATCATCGTGTGGTAGTAACACTAATGGGGCTGTGGTGGTGAATATCACGCGGAGTCCAGATTTATCAAATCTACCTCCAGCAAATGCATCTGGGACTCCAATTAATTCTTATGGCTTTGTTCGCTTCCGCGCCAAGGTGAAATAGGGGCAGAGGGCAGGGAGAAATCATATAAAAAATAATTGTTTTGACGTAGGACATACCAGGTCAAGACAAGGGTTTTGGATAACGCAAATTAATAGATTGAATTTGCACTTTTCACCATACTTTATTTAAATTCAATTCAAACCCAGGTAAAACATCTTCACCAAATACAGTTGTAGGAGATTTTAATATTTCTCCCTCTTTCTGTAAACGAAAAATTTCTACTGTTTTATTCTTCGGGTTAAGTAACCAACCTAAACGAACGCCATTGTTAATATACTCTTGCATCTTTTCTCTTAGTTTTTTCAGAGAATCACTACTAGAATGTAATTCGACTACAAAATCAGGTGCAAGAGGAGAAAATTCTTCTTCTTGTTGAGTCTGAGTTAAAGCCTCCCATTTTTCATTACTTACCCAAGAAGCATCGGGTGAGTAAACTGCACCATTAGGTAAAGTAAAACCACTGGAGGAATCAAATACAATACCTAAATTTGTGCGATCGTTCCAGTTCCATAGTTGAGCATTCAAACCAGAGTTTTTCTTACCTGTCGATGGATAGGTTGGAGGCATAATTATAACTTCTCCACTTGCAGTACGTTCTAACTGCAAATTTTGATTAGCTTGACAAAGTTCATAAAATCCCTCGATACCCAGATTGGGGATATTCAAAGTGATGGCGTTCATAAGCTTTAATATTGAGGTTGTGCTTATACCAATTCTAGAGATATGAGTGAAAAATAATTGTTTTGACGCAGCAGTGCTACGTCAAAACAAGGGTTATGGATAACGCATATTTAATTTCACTCCTATGTCTATTTTCTCAGACAGATAAAGCTTGCCTAACTTCAACTGGTTCACCTGTCAAGCTAAAAGGGCGAACTTCGGTAATTTTTACCTTTACTAACTGCCCTTTTAATTGTTTGATGTCGCCACTGAAGAATGTCAAACGATTACCATCAGTGCGTCCCATCACCTGGGTTTGATCTTTGGGGTTTTGGTCTTCTACTAAGACTTCTTCGATACGCCCAAAGTAACGTTGCGATCGCTCGGCGACTTTCAAGTTTCCTAAATGATTCAGGCGTTGGAGGCGATCGCTTTTAACTTCTTCACTTAGCTGATTGTCCCATAGCGCAGCTGGTGTCCCTGGACGCGGTGAATATGCTGCTGTATTCAACATATCAAAGCCAATATCTTCCACCAGTTTCAGGGTATTTTCAAACTGTGCTTCTGTCTCTCCGGGAAAACCGACGATCGCATCGGCACTAATGGAAGCATCTGGCATATACCGCCGAATGGTATCGATAATCCGACGATATTTTTCATGAGTATAACCCCGCGACATCGCTTTCAATAGTTCATTATCTCCAGATTGAAAGGGAATGTGAAAGTGTTTGCAGACTTTGGGCAACTCAGCACAAGCCTTGATTAATCTCTCTGTAAAATAACGGGGATGGCTAGTAGCAAATCTTAGCCTTTCAATTCCTGGTACATCATGAACGTAATAAAGTAAATCTGTGAAGTTGTGCAGATGCCGTCCTTCTGTTGTTGTTCCTGGTAAATCTCTACCGTAAGCGTCAATATTTTGACCGAGTAGAGTAATTTCCTTATAGCCTTGCCGTCCTAATTCTTCCATTTCAGCCCGGATAGCTGACGGTGTGCGCGATTGTTCAATACCGCGCACGTTGGGAACTACACAATAGGTACAGCGTTCGTTACAGCCGTAAATTACATTTACCCAAGCTGTTACTTTACTATCCCGTCGCGGCTGGGTGATATCTTCAATAATATGAACTGACTCGGTGGCGACAACTTGGTTGCCGTCAAAGACTGACTCCAGCAAATCTTTGAGGCGGTTGGCGTGTTGTGGCCCCATTACCAAGTCTAATTCTGGAACTCGCCGCAACAGGGCTTCACCTTCTTGCTGGGCAACACAACCAGCAACAATGAGGGTTAAATCAGGCTGCTCATGTTTGCGCTTTGCTTGTCTGCCGAGGTAGGAATATACTTTTTGCTCGGCATTATCCCGAATTGTGCAAGTATTGTAGAGAATCACATCTGCATTATTCGGATCTTCTGACCATTCAAAGCCCATGTCTTCCAAAACGCCAGCCATGCGCTCTGAGTCAGCTTTATTCATCTGACAACCGAAGGTAGTGATGTGGTAGTGGCGTTTAGAAGTGGTCATGGGCAATTCTACTTAATCAGGCTAATGTATCTAAGGTTTATTTCTATTCTAACCCGCGTAATGTAGTGACCAGTGCGAGATGTTTTTTAACGCACAGGAACGCTAAGAGAAACGCAGAGGGAACGCAAAGGGGTTATTAGGCTGGGTTCCAGGTGCCGTGGAAGCTGTGGGGGATGACGCTGGGTAATCCTAGTTTGCAGACGGGTTCGGCATCCAGGCGATCGCTATCAAATATCCAAACTTCGTTAGTATGAGAATTAGCATCGTAGACAACGGTTAGTACCCAACTTTGTGTAGGGTTTTGTCTGTCTTGGGCGGGGATAGGTTCAGAAGGATAACGGTTTTCTCCTAAGTCTGCTTCAGTGAGGGTTTCGGTTTTGTTGTCGAAGCGAGCGATCGCATTTAATATTTCTTGGCTAATGTCTGTTTCTGAACGGGATGTTGACATATATGTGTAGCGTGAAGCTTGTCCTACGTTTTGCTGTGGTACATTGGGAAATTCACAATGTTGGTTTAATAGTTGCTGAATTGACGTAACTTTACCAGTTTGGGGATGTAGATGAACTCGCCTTAGTGTACTTTTAGCTGGGGTGTGAGTCTCACCTGTAGCTACTTCCTTGAGATATTGGTTAGTTTTAAAATCTTCATAACGGGCAATATCCACAATTACTGAGCCGCTAGCATCTACATAACCGTTACCAAAATGCCATTGGAACCAAGGTTCGGTTTCTCCACGACTCACTACAGATAGGGTTTCTCGATCAATAACTAAAATCTGAGTTCCTAATCTAGGTTGCCACTCTAACGAATCACTATAGTTGTTTATCCCTATTAGCAGGGGTAAGACATTCACCCGCACTGGCGGAATGAAAAATACCAGATACTGTCCTGCTAAAACAAAATCATGCACCAGTGGTACACCATCTAGCTGATATGCGGCTTGTTGGATAATCCGGCCAGTTGAATCGCTTTTGTAAATATTAAGAGTCGCATTTTGTCCAGGGCTGATGCCAAAGTTAAAAATCTCCCCTGTTTGCTTGTCACGCTTATAATGTGCGGAATAGTTTAATCCTTTAGTTAACCCCCCTAAATCATCTTCGCCCCAAGTTTCTAAAGTTTGTAAATCGAGGGCGTGGGGTTTACCACCTTCCCACAGTGCCAAAAGTTTATCTGGAAGTGCTAGCACCGAGGTGTTAGCGGCATTCTTTATGGGCTTTTGCCATTGATTCCAAATTGGCCCTGGTGCAGTCATGCCATAATTGCCGTAGAGTAATTTACCTGCTGCGGCTTCTTCTTGATAGCCAGAGGTTTGCACGTAGCGATAAACTCCGGTTGCACCTGCATCGGTAAAATTTACAGCCAGAATTGCTCCATCTCCATCAAACCAGTGTCCCATGTGAATGCCACCGCGTTCTAGCCGTGCGGGGCCATTGCGGTAAAGTGTGCCACGCAAGCCATCTGGAATTTTGCCAGAGATAATTGGCAGTTGGGTAGAGGAAAATTCTGTAGCTGGTTTAGCGATCGCACTTGCCCAAGCTTTTGTATTTGACTTTTTCTCAATAGTACGCATGTTAAAGTTTTGTTTGATAAATTATCAATGTACATAGTTGCATTCTTACATTTTTCTCTTTGTTGCAATTTTTTAACAATGCCTCTGGCTGTAGATGTATACAGGCTTTGACATGATATTACTCGTTAACTGAGCTAGCTCATAGTAACCAATAGGAATAACCACTAAATTGAAGTCAATCAACATTCCAAGTGGTTCAAGATACTATGATTAGCCAACAAACAATAGATATCGTCAAATCTACAGCACCTGTTTTGAAAAAGAACGGTCAGCAAATTACAACTCGGATGTATGAAATTATGTTTCAAAACCATCCAGAAATCAGAGAGCAATTTGATATGTCTGCTCAAGCCAATGGTTCTCAGCCTGCGAGGTTGGCTACAGCAGTTTATAGCTATGCTGCCCAGATTGATAATCTACGAGCTTTAAAGCCGATGGTGGAAAAGATTGCCCATCGTCATGTGCAGACCCATGTTACACCAGAGCAATATCCTATTGTTGGAGAAAGTTTACTGCAAGCAATGAAAGATGTTTTAAGAGAAGCTGCTACAGAAGAAGTTATGGCTGCTTGGACTGAAGCTTATCAAGCATTGTCTGAAGTGTTTATTAACAGAGAACATGACATATATAATAAAGAGAAAAAACCACAGCTTTTGCATTCCTAACCACAGAACTTAGTGTCATAACAACAGAAGTTAGTAGAGTATTTCATTAATTCGTAGTAAATTAAATTTGGCAATATCCTACAATGCTAATACATTCCGATGCATTGTTAATACATCCCTCTGCAATACCAATGCATTCCGATACATTGTTAATGTGTCCGTCTGCAATACTAATGCGTGCCGATACAATGCCAATGCATCTCAATACAATGTTAATGTGTCCGTCTGTAATGCCAATGCATCCCGATACAATGTTAATGCGTCCCCCTGCATTAAAAACGCTACGTTTTTATGCAAAACTGTACTAAGCGTTCTAAAACATGTATAACTTCAGAAGCTCGAACTCTTGGTAGCTTAGGCACTAGTTACCTCAAATGTAGTTAGCAACCGACGACGTGCTGTCTCAGAAAGTGGGAACTCTTCTTCTATCGTCTCTCCTTGGCTGGCGGTTCCTACCTCTGGACATTCAGCTACATAAACATCCTCTTCCCAATGCAAGATTGCTGTAAAAGTTTGAGTTTTTGTATCTTTAGCCTGTTGTAATGAACTCATGGAGCGTTTATCTGGCTACCTTTTCATTTTTCTATTGTTGCTTAACCACCCGGAGCCAACAACATCCGCGCCTCAATCGCTTCCCAGGTTTGGGGTGACACCCGCACTGCTGCTTGTTTGCACTGGATTATGAGGTAATTGGCGTAGAGATAATTTTCCAGTGCTTTTATTTCTTCTTTAGATAATTTGACCATTTCTGAGGTGAGATTGAAAGCATTGAGTAAGGTTTGTCTGAGGTGTTTAGCAAATGTCCAACGTAGTTCCCATGATTGTTCATCATTAGGAACTTGAGCTTCCAGTGCTTCTAATTGGGCTATTAGTGTAGTAAAGTTGACTTTATTGAAGATTTTTAATTTTTCAAGTTCACGAGTATAGTTTCTAGCATGGGTGATGGCGTCAGCATTAGCATTGACGATGGCGATAGCGTAGGTCAAGTCGGAAAGCAAGATGGAAAAAATGACGCTGAAGTTGAAGTTGGTGTTGGCAGCAATGCTATAAGCGGTGCCGTTGGCTATAATTCCGTAGGTATAGGCATTGGCGGTAATTGTGTTGGTGTAGGCGTTGGCGATCGCAACTGCACGTTTACCCATAGGTTTAAAATCTCCTGTCGAGCCAACTGTTACCTGTTCTGCCCAGTTTAATAAAGCTTGTAACTTCGGGGTGTTAATATACTTTTGCGCTTCCTTTTCCATTAGCAACATCAAATCATCTGCACCACCCCGGATTAAACCAGCTACTAACAAAAACACGTTTTTCCAGTGTTCATCTATTAGATGTTCAGTAACTAACTTTTCAATTTGACGATGGTCATCAACATACTGTGCTGTTAAATATTCTTGTAGTGTCAAATGCGAAAATGAATAGATATTCCTTGCCCGTTCTACTAAAATTCCTTGCTGAATAGCGATCGCATCTAAAACTGCTTCAGCGTCTAAATCCTTGGGTGCATTGTCGTTATTGTGCAGAAACTCTTTAATTTGACTCACAAGTTCTTGGTGAGACAAGAATAGCTGCTGTGATTTAAAGCTGTGATATGCAATCTCAGCTAGCATGATTCTCTCTAAATCGATGCCAAGCTGACGATAAATTGGATCGGTTTGAATCCGTTTTCCAGCAGCCCATTTTTCTAGTAAAATATCTAAAGCTTTACTATAAAGCGTAGCTCGGTTTTTAGGTAAGTCCTGAGATGCGTCATACACTAAACAGAGAAAAGTTAGCAATAAAGGAGTTTTAGCTAATTCTTTAGTTGATTCTTGGTTTTTGATTAAATTCCAGCACTTGTCAGCAGTTCCGGCTTGTCTATCTACCTCTGAAGTAAACCAATTTTGAATAAACTGCTGAATTTGAGCATCGTCAAAATCTGCGATCGCAATTTCTATCAAATTCCTAAACTGCGATTTATAGGCAGCAGTCCGGCAAGATATAATAAACCGATTTTCTTTGTATTGCTCAACAAAGGTTTGAATTTTCCTAATTGCTAAATCGGTATTTCCCGTTGACACTTCATCTAAACCATCCAGCAAAATTAATAACTTGCCTTGTTGTAATGCTTTATTAGTAAATTCTTCAGAGAATGGTAACTGACATAACCGGAATGCTTCTCTAATTACTTCCTCAATATTGATATTGCTCTCGGTAAATAGTTTTAATTCAATAAAAACCGGAATACATTCATATTGCAATTCACCAGATTTGCCCTTGAGTGCTTCTAGTCCTATCTTCCGTAAAAATGTAGACTTACCAGCACCCGGTGCGCCAAGTACCATCAAATATTGCTGCTGATTGGCAACTTTAATGCCCTCTTGCTTACCAGCCTTTTCAACTAGAAAGCCACGTTTTCCAGCTTTGCTGAAATGATTCTGTAAGGCTTCAATTGACTCAAATGGCCGGATATCATCTGGCTGCAAACATTGCACAGGTGTGAAAATTGAATCCAAATCTACAGGCTGTTGCATTCCCAATATTTGCAACTTGTTATGGCGCTTGTGGTAGTTAATAATATATTGCTCAGATGCTTGATAAATTAATTTTGTGGTTTTCTTATCTAAAGGGCGGTTAAGAGTGTTTATATAAATATCAGCAAAATGTTTAACTGCTGCATCTGGTGCAACTTCCGGCAGTGCAATCAGCTGATCTAAAGTGACATGGTTAACTCCAGACAGTGCTAATGAGCGCAAAATTGCATCAGCCGAACCTTCAACAACCACAACGCGGCTGAGTCCACCTCCAAGAGTTTTCAAAGAAAGTTGCTGGAGTGCTTGGATAGTATCACCCAGCACTTCGGTAAGTTGGCTTTTGCGCCGATCAATCAACGCTTGTCGATAAGCCTCTGATGATGTAAATTGCTGAGGTTCTAGAGGTGGATTGCTAGCATTTGAGTTGAGTTGATTTTCGTCGCCTAAACTCATAATTGCCCGAATTACCTCATCTCCCTTAGCCCGCATCAGAACTTCTTCAAGCAGGGGATCAATTTTGGTAATTTGGCTTTCGTTAAGTTTCATAGGGCTGCGGTTACCTGAATTAAACCTTTACCTTGGCGTTCTCTGTCATGTCCCAAATCTTGACAATTTGTGAGCAGTCCGTCAATTAAACTCTCAACTGTAATTTGCTTGCTATACTTCTCTAAGATTAACGCTGCTACACCAGAAACGATTGGGGCTGCCATTGAGGTTCCGTCCCAAGCTTCATAGCCACCATCTCGAACTGATGAATAAACCCCTTTTCCAGGTGCAACCAAATAGGGAACGTTATATAACTGTTTATTCACGCTCATTGTGGCATTGCCACTAAAAGAGGCTACTTGATTATTTGAGTTAACAGCACCAACTGAAAGCGAATTCTTACAATTTGCTGGCGCAAGATGATTGTTAAATCCATCATTACCGATCGCGCAAACAGGCAGTATTCCCACTGCCAGCAGGGTATCAATCAAATCGTTAATTTCATCGAAATATCTGGGAATACCAGCGGAGATATTAGCGATATTCACGTCCGTCCGGAGTGCCAGCCAGTCCAGCCACAAAATTAAGCCTGATAAGTTGCCAGTACCTCTTGGGATCAATACAGCGTTAATTAATTTAGTTTCTGGTGCAACGCCAACCTGTTTACCACAAATCAGTCCAGCTACATGAGTACCATGACCATTAGTATCTTGAGAAGTTGTTAACTGGATTTGCTTACTTCTATCATTAAAACTATAAGATTCAGTTACTTTGCCTTGTAATTCTGGGTGGGTTGAATCGATACCTGTGTCGAGAACAGCAATGGTGATGTTTTTGCCAGTGCCTGTAAATCCATTTTGACGTGCTATGTTGAGAGCGATGGCATCCAAATGCCACAAGTCATCTGCGGTGAGTTTATCTTTATAGCGGCGTTTCCTAAGCAACTGAGGTACATCCAAATCTTTTTTACCAAGGTTATTAATCGCTTTGAAAACGTACTTCACCAAGTCAGGAAACACTATACCTGTATACCGTTGTGGCTTAATCAACTCAATCGGCTGATCGCGTAAAATTAAAGCGTTAGGCAACTCCTCACGCATCCTTTGAGCTTCATCATCGGGCATTTCTACAATACTTGCCCCAGTAATTCCTGAGTAATCTGGGTGCTTTGAAACTTGGCTAGTTGTGTTTTGTGCATCTTCCAGCCAGCTTTCAATTTCTTGGTGTAGTGGATTTTCCTGCCAAAAATTTACAACTTCTGCAACTTGCGCCTGACGGCTTTCTGGTGTAAATTTTCTGGATGCAAGTTTTAGCGATCGCGCTAATAATGTTGCTTTGGGTCGAATAATATAAACGCTCATCAAAGACTCCTTATTATAAAATAAGCAAGATGTCTGCCTCACGAATATACTATTATATTTTTTACAGTTTTCATAGTAGTAAATACCTGCCTTTGTGCAAGCATTTGGTATGATATGAAGCGGCTTCTAACAATGAGCTACAAAAGGTTAAACAGCTAATGCAGGGTCTATTATGACAACTACACCAAGCTTCAATTCCTGGGTTATCTGTCCTCAACCAAATCCTCAAGCCAACTTGCGTTTATTCTGCTTCCCCTACGCTGGTGGGAACTCGGCGATTTTTCGCACATGGCCTAATAATCTTCCTAATAATGTCGAAGTCTGTGCTGTAGAATATCCGGGACGGGGAAGACAGATTAAGTTAGCACCCTTAACGCGATTAGAATCTCTTGTTGAAGCGATCGCTCCATTTTTGTTACCATACTTAGACAAACCATTCGCCTTCTTCGGTCACAGTATGGGCGGATTAGTTAGCTTTGAGTTGACCCATCTACTTCGCTCTAAATATAGTCTTGCTCCCTTTCACCTCTTCATATCCGCTCGTCGCGCCCCGCAAATCCCGCCCACAAAACTACCGCTCCATATCCTATCAGACTTTGATTTACTCAACGAGTTACGCAGTCTTAACGGTACACCCAAAGCAGTACTAGAAAGTGCGGAATTGATGCAAATGTTCCTCCCCATTTTACGGGCAGATTTTGCCGTTCTGGAAACTTATATTTACACTCAAAAACAGCCTCTGGAGTGTCCAATTACTGTTATTGGTGGTTTGCAAGACCAAGAAGTTAATCATGAAGAATTGCAAGCATGGCGAGAGCAGACGATCGCTACTTTCTCATTACATGAGTTCAACAGTGACCACTTTTTTATTCATTCACAGCAAGAATTATTATTAAAACTTATATCTCAAGAATTACAGATGCGTCAGCACCTTTAGGAAAGTCAAAAATCAAATAATAATCCCCATAAATAAATTTACTTGCTCTGTGATCACACAAGAAAGAGTTAGGAGTCAGAATAAAAAATTTTTCTGACTCGCTAAACTTCTTATGTACAATATTTCTAGTTATTGTTTTTGGGTAGCGATCGCTAACTTTGCTCCTTCAACTTGACGTACCCGATCCATCACCGCTACTACCCGACCATAATCAACTTTTTCATCAGCATTAATAATTACCAACACTTCTGGGTTTGAACCAACTAGAGTACGTACTTGCGCTGTCAAATCATCAATTGCAACTGGGTTACGGTTCAGGCTTACTTGTTCTTTTTCATCTACCGTAATTGTAATTTTAGTGGGAACTTGCTGTTGCTTCGCTGTGGTTGCCTTTGGTAAATTTACTGGTAAACCTTCTGAACGCGTTAAAAACAGAGTTGACATGATGAAAAATGTCAAAATTGCAAAAATCACGTCAATCATCGGCACGATGTTGATCTGTAATGGAAGTTCTGGCTCATCTGGTAGTCGCATAGGTTTTTTCTCCTCGTTCATAACGACGGCGGTAAAGTAATTCTAGCTGTCCCCCATACTCCTGAATTAGTGCAATTTGCCGTTGATACAGTCCCCGGAAGGTATTGGCAAACATGAGTATGAATATAGCAACGATCAATCCTGATGCTGTTGATACTAGGGCTTCACTAATCCCAGCTGTAACACTTGCCGTTTTGCTACCTCCCACATCACCAAGATTTAGGGAGGCAAAGGAAGCTATCAATCCTAATACAGTGCCGAGAAGACCCAGCAGTGGTGCCAGACTAATAATTGTCTCGAAAAGGTTTTGAAAACGTTTCAACACAGGTATCTCAGCCTGCGATTCGCTTTCTAATGCCAAACGAAATTCCTCTGGATTTGGCTCCTCCAATTCTAAAGCCGCTAGAAAAATCCGGGCGAGTGGCAAATCTGCGTTTTTCTGAAGTTTATCCATTGCACCGACAACATTATCGAGACGGTAGAGATTCAAAACATCTCGCACCACCCGGTTTTGGCGCTGATTGATCCGTACCCAAAATCTGATCCGCTCGATGATCAGTGCCACACCTAATACCGAAAACGCCAACAGGGGCCACATGACGATACCACCTGCTGCAAACAAATTCTGAATTCCCATGTAGTGCCTCTATAACGTCGTCCACAATACAAAATCAGACTACCAGAATCTAGAGAAAAGCTGAAACTTTTTCTCAATAAAATATAGAATATAATGATAAATTTTTCAAATGTAATGCTCATGACTTTTATTTACTTATCCGTTTGTTTTACATAAAATAATTTAATTGGATTGCAACAAAAATTAATTTTGTCCAAAAGCCCTGATATTAGTAGTTTGAAAAGATATTTTTGTTATTGCAGGGTTCCGTAAAGCGATCGCCAGTAATTTTAATTTTTTACTTGATATTTGTAACCTTGCATTCTAAGAT
This sequence comes from Nostoc sp. ChiVER01, assembly GCF_034531155.1. NCBI lineage: Bacteria > Bacillati > Cyanobacteriota > Cyanophyceae > Nostocales > Nostocaceae > Nostoc > Nostoc sp. ChiVER01. Next base: position 71,484 of record NZ_JAVRBS010000002.1, read on the forward strand.
AGCTAAGTTAGTGAGAATAGGTAGCAATAGCTATGAGCTTTTCTGGCATTACTGTCGAGCAACGTTCCAAAGAAGTTGAGGCTCTCAAGTCTTTTCTGACTTACAGTCTGATAGGTTCACTGGCGCTGCATATCGGCGTACTGTCCTTAGGCATAGGTAATTATTTGACGAGAGTCCCTACGGGAGAAGAAGAACCGATAGAGGTGGCGATCGTTGATTCTCCCACTGCGGAATCAGAAAAACCAATCGCACAGATTCCAGAAGAAATAAAAAAAGAACCAGAAGTTGTCCAAAAACAGCCTATAGAAACTCTACCAGTAGAAAAAGTTCAGCAGCAAGAACAGATTACAGCAGTTGCTCAGAAACCACAGTTGACAAATACACCGCTAGAAGCAATTGCTAGCAAGCCAGAAGTTCCTGTGAAGTCTGCACCCATTCCACGATTAGCGCCAGAAGTTCCTGTAAAATCTGCATCCGTTCCACGATCAGTTTTATCTGGAGATTCCAAAGCAAGTTCGGCGGGTGGCGGTGGCGGTGGTGGCGGTGGTGGCGGCTCTGGTGTTGGTTTAGGCTCAGGTAGTGGTATTGCTGTGGGTACAAGCAGTGGTACTGGCGCTGGTGGAGGTACTGGCACTGGCACTGGCGGAGGCATTGGTAGCGGTACTGGCACTGGCACTGGTAGTGGAATTGGTAGTGGCACTGGTAGTGGAATTGGTAGTGGCACTGGTAGTGGAATTGGTAGTGGCACTGGTAGCGGCACTGGCAGTGGAATTGGCAATGAAACAGGAAACCGTCCCACAGTAGCAACAGCGCCTACACCTCCTAAAATTAACAGTCCAGGTAATGGTCGTGCAGCCTGCCGCGAATGTAATGCCAAATATCCAGAGGCAGCAAGACGGCGAGGAGTTGAAGGCAGAGTAGAAGTAGCTGTTGATACTGATGCACAAGGTAATGTTACCAATGTGCGGATTGCTCGCTCCAGTGGAAACCGCGACTTGGATCAAGAAACCATGAGACAAGCGCGTGACTGGAAATTAAAACCCGCAGAAGGTGGTAGACAAGGGGTAGCTATAGCCACTGAATTTGCCATCAAAGGTTCAAGGCGATCGCGCCAAGTTCAAGAACGGCAAGCACAAAGACAAGCAGAAGAAAAAACCCAGCAGACAACGGCTGCTAACTCCACACAGGAAACTCCAAGACGTAGGCGCAGAGAGTTAACACCTTCACCTAATGAAGCTACAGTCAGAAAACCAGCAATATCTGGATTTAGTCGGCGACTAGAACCTCAAAGAGCGGAAAGTCCTCCTACAAATTCATCATCTGGAACTAGGACAACTCGTACTCAAGAAAGCAACATCCAACGTGAGCAAACGGCTACCGATTCATCACAAAAGCCACAATCAACCACAAATCGGCGGCGGCGAAGAGATAACACTAGCCAGAACAAGTTGCGGGACTCTTTGCGCCGTTTACGCCAACAACCTCAATCACCTCAATCGCAACCTGCTGCTCCCAGTCAAGAGTAGCTACGCTGTACGCCAACTTACTTATCTATTACCTTGCAAAGCCAGCTTGATCTTCTTCTAAAGAAAGAGGTTAGTCGAACTCACGTTAATCTAAATCCCTAGATGGACGCAGAGGGACGCAGATAATTTTGATAATTAATTATCTGTGTTCATCTATTTTGATTTGATTAGTTATGAATGAAGAAGGTGAGTGATGCAGCCTAAAGTTATTTTTGGGAATGCTGCTAGCGAAGGTGCAAATCGCTGGGGTTGGTTTATGGGTTACTTCATTACCCCGGATGATGATCTTCGCTCAACCACAGCACTAGAAATAAAGTGGGGTGTCCATAAAGCAGGAGACTGTAGAACCGAGTGGGGAGTAAATGACACAGCCGCGACTCTTTCGATTTTGATTAATGGCCAATTTTGCCTTCAGTTTGAAGATCGGGAGATGATTCTATCTCGTGAGGGTGATTATGTGCTGTGGTGTGCGGGTGTGCCACATTGTTGGGTTGCTCAGTCTGACTGTACTATTCTGACGGTGAGATGGCCTTCAACACCAGGCGATAGTGTAGCAGTGCGATCGCCACAATAATAATAATAATAATTTTCAACCCACATTCGGCACTTCTTGGGAATAAAGCAGTAACTATCTACTTTCATATAAGCAACTGAAAGCGGGAGCATCCCAATTTTTTACAAAGAAGGTGAAAATCAGTCAAAACCTTCTAGTCACTTGAGTATCATTTACTCAAATACCACTGTTCTATTACCATATACCAATACACGATTTTGTAAATGCGATCGCACTGCTCTTGCTAATACAACTCTCTCCAAATCTTTGCCTTTTCTCACCAAATCATCAACTTCATCACGGTGGCTAACTCGCACTACATCTTGTTCAATAATTGGGCCTGCATCTAAATCAGCCGTGGCATAATGAGCAGTTGCACCAATAATTTTTACCCCACGTTCAAAAGCTCTGTGATAGGGATTTGCTCCGATAAAAGCTGGTAAAAACGAATGATGTATATTAATAATTTGTGGAAATTGACTAATAAAATTTGCACTAACAATCTGCATATATTTCGCCAATACAACTAAATCTATTTTGTACTTGCGTAATAATTCTAATTGTTGAGTTTCTTGTTCTGCTTTATTATCTTTATTGATGGAAATGTGCTGGAAGTCAATATTAAATTGCTCTGCAACTACCTTTAAATTAGAATGGTTACTAATAATTAAAGGAATTTCAGCAATAAATTCTTTAGCGCGTTGTCGCCAAATCAAATCAAATAGACAATGGTCTTGCCGACTTACCCAAATAGCAATGCGTGGTGCTGTATCAGAAAAACGTAATTCCCACTTAGCACCTAAAGGTTGTGCGATCGCATTAAATGCAGGAGCAATAAATTCTCGTGGCAAATTGAACCCATCTAATTGCCATTCAATGCGCGTAAGGAATAATCCAGCAGCAAAATCTGTATGCTGATCTGCATGGATTATATTACCACCATTAGAATAGATGAAATTGGCAAATTTCGCCACCAATCCTCGTTGATCTGGGCAGGAAATCAGCAATGTTGCTGTCGGATTTGTCATAATAATATCGCCAGATTTTGAATTAATTATTTGCTTTTTGTCGGAGTTGGTTTAGGAATCGTGAGCGGAGGAAGTTTCTGGCTATTATCTACAGGTTGTTTCCACTCTGATAATTCCCGGTTTACGGCATTTGCAAAATCTGTAGATACCAACAGCACATTTATATTACCATCGGGTTTAGCAGCAGGGTCAGCTTGAGCATACAAGAAACGACCATTAAAGTTAGATTTACCCAAAATAAACTGATGGCTTTTTCGGTTTTTTAGAGTGATATTGATGGTAGCTTGGGGTTGATCTAGGGCGAATTCTTTAAGGTCTTTTGCTGGAGTTGATAAAGTCTGCTCACTATTACCTTTGACTAATAAATCCATTAAATAAGAAACAATAGCATCATTTGCTGGCCCCGATACCGGAGATTTAATTAACCACTTGGGGTTATTAGATTCAGGGTTACGTTCCAGATTCAGGGTGAGCTTTCTTGTCGTAACTGTTAAAGACTGCACATCATCTTCTGCAAAAGAGAAAATTTGCTGCTTTTGCTCTTTAGTTTCTTCTCGTACAGTCGCACCCCGAATTTCATGGAAGTAAACAAAACTGCCTAAACCCAGTGTTAGCAGTATCAAAATTAAAGTTGTTTTCGACAATTTCATTTTTTAGTCATTTGTCATTTGTCACTTGTCATTGGTAAAGAGTTAATATTTATAACTCCTAACTTACTTCTTAGCGTCGTTTCCACCAAATAATAACTGCGATCACAAACCCAATTAAAGGTAAAAGTAACAAAGATGACAATATTAAAAGATTGGCTTGTGTGGTTGTCAGAGTTATTCGACGGTTTTTCGGTTCTTTGGGGCGAATGGAAAGGGGTTGCTGATCCTGTTGACTCAGCCAAGTAACTGAGTTGAGGAATACATCTCCATTTAATTGTTGTTGAAACAAACCATCAGTGGCGAAATCAGAATTTCCTAAAACTACTAACCGGGACTCGGTGGCTGTTTGAGATGAAGGAGTGGAGGAAGCAGGGGGAGATGGGGGAGATGAAGGAGTGGGGGAAGCCTTGCTTTGAGTACTTGGTGATGGTAGGGGTGACGCTTGCGGAGTTTTGGCTGAAGGGGAAGGAGTAGGGCTAGTCTTGCTTTGAGTGGTTGGTGATGGTAAGGGTGAAGGTGTGGGTACAGTTTGGGAAGTTGAAGTAGGTTTAGCTGCTTGTTTTCTTGTTAAGGCAACGCCCAAGGTCAAAGGCCCTTTCATATCTTTACCTTCATTAAACTCCAATTTTTCGCTTTGCAGGTCGCTTTCTGCCCAACTGTTGGGGTAGGGTTTGGTTCGTAGCAGTGGAGTAGCCTGAACACCAGGCACAGAGGTAATTTCCAGTGGTCGGGCAATCGGATAAAAAGAATTACCGTTACCGAAATCTTTGGTAATCGGATGTTGTCCGTATTCTGTCACTAAGGGCGTAGCAGGGCCAAGTCCCACGCTTCCGCCAGAGACATCGACTGCTAAACGATTATCCAGACGAACACCCCACTCTTGCAGCAAGCTGTTAAATTTAGGATCGGTGTTAGGATCAATCATCAGCAGTAAGTTACCACCGCGATTAAGATATTCTTGCAAAGCTTTGACTTCACCTTCAAACAGTCCTCGCTTGGGGCCAGCTACTATCACTACAGCCGCATCTTGAGGAACTTTAGAAGTTTCTCCTAAATTCAGGGGTGATGTTGTAAAGTTTTTATCACCTAATGCCTGAACTGCTTGTGATATTGCACCTTTACCAGGTGAAAGTTGGCGTTCGCCATGACCTTGGAGTAAGTAAGCTTTGGCTGTGGTTGAATTTGTTAGTTGTTGTAGGCGACTAGTTAATCTGATTTCTGATAATCGCTCATTTTCATTTATCGTCTGTACTAATTGCCGTTTATCGCCAGATTCTAAATAAACTTCCCCGTAATCTTTGACCCCAAACTTTTCTGCCAATCCTGGTCTAGTTTGGGGGTCGATGTACTCATATTTAAATTTTGAGCTTTGGCGTTGATAATTTTCTAGCAATTCCCGGTCTTGAGGATTTTGGTTAACATCAAACACCCACACTTTAACTAGTTGTGGTAAAACCCTTACTAGTTCGCGTGACTGGGGTGCAAGGGTAAACAATTGCGTTTCTGTTAAGTCTGCCCGCAAGTGGTAGCGAGTTCCCAAAAAGTTAATTAATCCTAAAATTGCCAACACTGCCAGAGTTGCCACTAAGGCATTAGTGCCAGCTTGGGTAGAACGACGCTTCCACCAGTTAGTTTCGTAGCTTTGCCATATTATCCCTAACGCACTAATAACAATTCCTGTAATCAGAAATACTAATGGAATTAATCCCCACTGTTCAGAGACTAACCCAACTGTTAAGCCGACAGCAATTAGGAACGGGCCCAACCAAAACAGATATTTCCACAGTTTCTTTTTTGCAACTATCTTCATATTATTAGACTAAAGTGAGAAGTTAGGAATTATAAGTTATAAGTTTGAACTCCTCACTCCTAACTTTTTACTCATAACTTATATAACTACTACAGTAAAGCGTAAATAAACCACCCATTTCAAATGGTCAAAAACTCTGCTATATAAGCTTTTTGACTTTTGACTTTTGACTTTTGACTTCCGCCATGCGGTACTATTGCCTTTGAAAGCGCAGTGCATCAATTGATTGAGCTGTGAGAAAAATACCAAAAAAAATGTAACTAGCGAATAAAATTAAGGCGCTGGTATCAAAAATTCCTTGAATTAAGGTGTTGTAATGTTTTAGCAATGACAGATAACCTAATGCTTCGCCCACGGGGCCAGGGACAATTTTGGCGATTAAATCAATCAATAACAATAATAAAATTACTGCAAATGTGAAAACAGCAGACAAAATTGTACTATCTGTTAATGAAGAAATAAACATTCCTAAAGATAAAATTGCTGCTGCTAGCAAGATTAATCCAAAATGACCTAGTAAGGGAATTGAGAGTGCCATTGGTGGATTTGAGCCACTGATGGCGATCGCTTCAAACACTAGCATAGGTACGACCATCGTGGTAAAAAATGTTAGCACACCCAATAACTTACCTAAAGCTACTGCCCAATTAGTAATTGGTGATGTGGCTAATAATTCTAAAGTGCCGCGCTTACGTTCTTCGGCATAGAGTCCCATCGACAGAATTGGCAGGATAAACAACAATAGCCACCCCATACGATCCAAGAATGCCCGGATAAATTCATAGGGGACATCTATCGGCGGTACTGGCACTCCGAGTTGTTGCCCTTGTGCATCTATCGCTGCAACTCCTACCAAAATGCCATCTGGCCCTAGCAAAATCATCACGAAGAATAACCCCGCAATGAACCAAAATATGCCTGCGATCGCATAAGCCAAAGGTGATACAAAATAACTCTGTAACTCTCGGCGATAAATGGCAATAATATTACTCAGCACTATACCCATTTACGCTGCTTCTCCTTCGTTGTCTGCTGCTAAGTCTACCTCAGTATCGAAATTTTTCTCTTCTGTGGTCAATTGCAAGAATACGTCTTCTAAGGTGGCGTTAACTCGCTTCAGTTCATGTAAACCGAATCCTGCACGTACTAATGTTGTGGCAATATCGCATCCTGGTTCTTTTCCCGGTTGCGATATTACCCGCAGGTAAGCGCGATTTGCCTGCGTTTGATGGCCTCCAGCTGTCGGAATTGATTCTATCAAACTCACACCCGCGACTTTTTGCAATACCTGTTTCGCTAGGGCAGCTTCTCCTTCTATTTCCAACTCATACCCTGAGCCACCTGTCAACTGAGTCATTAAGTTTTCTGGTGTATTAGTTGCCACAACTTTACCGCGATTGATGATGGCGACGCGGCTACAAGTCATGCTTACTTCTGGCAGAATATGCGTGGAAAGAATAATTGTGTGAGTACCAGCGAGACTTTTAATTAAATTCCGTACCTCAATTATTTGTCTGGGATCGAGTCCAACGGTGGGTTCATCTAAAATGATCGCTGGTGGATCGTGGACGATCGCTTGAGCAATTCCTACCCTTTGGCGATATCCTTTAGAGAGTTTGCGAATAATCACCCGCCGCTTATCTTCTAAGTTGCAGCGTTCGATAGCGGCTGTTACCTTGTTGGGGCGATCGCCTGCTGATACTCCCTTAATTCGGGCGACAAAATGCAAAAATCCCTCCACCGTCATGTCTGGATATAACGGCGGTGTTTCCGGTAAATAACCAATGCGTTGGCGTACAGCTAGGGAATTTTCATGGACATCATAGCCAGCTATTCGGGCATTTCCATTAGTTGCCGGTAAATAACCAGCCAGAATCCTCATAGTTGTGGTTTTACCAGCGCCATTGGGGCCCAACAACCCTAAAATTTCCCCAGGCTCGACGCTAAAAGTGACATCAGTAATCGCTGGGGTAGAACCGTATATTTTACTCAGATGCTCAACTTCGATCATCGGTATAGTGGCGATCGTAATTTATAGAATACCCAATAATCTTAGATCACGATGTTGGGTATGGGGGATTGGCACTAAGATTCGCCGACAATGAGTAAAGTTCCTGAAAAATTAACCACCGAGCAAGCTTCCCTACAAGGGTTGGGGGAAAAATTAAAGCCTTTCTCTTTGTAAAGCTTTGTCAGAGTGAAACTGTTGCACTTACCGACATCCCGCCCAGAACTGAAGTTCAGGGCTGATAGCTCAAGTCCACTCAAGTGGACTGAATTAATTATAGGACTTACGCACACTCTACGAATTCTCGGCGCTCTTGGCGTCTTGGCGGTTCGAGAAATTAAGCTTTTTAGCAATTTTTGCGTAAGTCCTAAATTATTTAAGTAGCTCTGAGACTCGGAATTCATTCCGAGGCGGAATAGAAACGCAGTGTGAGATTTATTTAAGCGAAACAATTGCATTGTTAGTCGAAACAATGCAATTGCAACTCTAAAAGGCTTGTGTGTATCTGACTTTTCACTTTATTGAGTTAGGAAAGCCCACAAAAAACCTAACCCCCTTCCCGACGCGGGAAGGGGGAAAATTCAAAGTCTCTCTCCTTTTAAGAGAGAGATTTAGAGAGGTTTTTCAAATACTGTGAAAAGTCAGCTTAATAATAGCTGCCAGATTTACGATGTTCTAAAGCAGTAACACCTTCATTTTCCAACACTTCACCGTGATCGATGACGGCATAAATTAACCATCGATCGCCACATTCAAGTTGATTTTGCACTGTACATTCTAAATAGGCTAATGCCTCATTCAAAATCAAACAACCGTTAAGAGCAGTTTTTGTGTCAATATTTGCAAAGGGATTATCTCCTAAAGTGCTATGACGAGAAAAATAGCGTCGGACATTTCTTCCTTCTTTAAGGATATTCAACACAAATTTATCACCAGGATGATGCATTAACTCTGCATTTTGCTCGTTAGCGATCGCAATCATAATTCCTGGTGGGTTAAAAGTTGCCTGTGATACCCAAGAAGTTAAAACCCCTTTATGAGTTTCTTCATCACGAGTTGTCACAACACACAGAGAACCAATGATCCGCCCCACAGCTTGTTCGGTACGATCTACATGGGCTTCTGTCACAACTTGGCGGGAAGAACGCAGTTTTTTGGTTTTTTTCAAGTTTTGGGCAAAGGAAGCACCTGCTTCTTGACACTGCTGAAGAATCTCAGGAGTAGGACTGAAACGTACCCGAAGTGTTTCAAACCCTAGTTGATAATTAGCATCTTTAAGCTTGCTTTCGATTAAATCTATTGCCTCGCCACTCCAACCGTAAGAACCAAACACCCCTGCTAACTTAGTTTTAGCCGCGACTGAGAGAACTATTCCTAAAGCAGTTTGAATTTGAGTAGGCGCATGTCCCCCTAAAGTGGGTGAGCCGATAATTAAGCCATCGCAAGTTTCTACAATCCGGTTAATCTCGGCAGAATCGGCTAGTTCACAGTTGATTGATTCTACATTAATTCCATTTTGGATCAAACCTTGAGCGATCGCATTCGCCATAATTGCTGTATTTCCATAAGCAGAAGCATAAAGCAAAGCGACACTCAATTCTTGAGATTTTTGCCCTTGACACCATTGACGGTAATCATAGGTAAAACGGCTAAGACTATAACGCACAACTGGGCCGTGTGCTGGGGCATAACATCTAGCTCCCAAAACCGACAACTTATCTAAGGCTGCTTCAACTTGTTTAGCTTGGGGTGCATGGAGACATTCAAAATAGTAACGACGTTCCGCATCTAACCCCTTCCAATCTTCATCAAACAAAGTATCTTCGCAAATATGAGCGCCAAAAAGTTTGTCTGTGTAGAGAATTTTTGTAGCGGCATCATAAGTACAAAGTCCATCCGCCCACCGGGGAGTTGGTACGGTGACAAATGATAGAAGATGTCCTTGTCCTAAATCTAGAGTATCCCCTGATCGCACCGCTTGGATGCGTGATTCCAATTCGGGAAAGGCGGTTTTGAGAGCATTAGCGGCGGGGCGAGAACAAATGAGTATCGCTTGAGGAACCAGAGAGAGCAATACTTGCAAGGTTGCTCTGCGGTTGGGATTGACATGGCTGAGAACAATGTAATCTAGGGTAATGAAGTCTAGACGTTGTGCAAGTTGCTCAAGGTAAATTTCGGTAAAAGATTCGCCAGGAGGGTCAATTAAAGCCTTTTTATCAGCTTGAATTAGATAAGAATTCGCTGTAGTTCCCCGTTGGCGGGAATACTCCACCTCAAATTTTAATCTGTCCCAAGTCCGCGATCGGAGAATCAGAGTATTTTTACCAATTTCAACAACTTGTACATCTCTGCTATGGTTGGACGTTAATGTGGCAGCAGACATAATAACCTCTGTTAATAATGGGGAATTGGGCATTGGGCATGGGAAAGAGGAATTGGAGACAAGGAGAATTGGGGACAAGGGGAAAGACTTGTTGGAAGTTCTAAACTTTTGTCACCTTGTCACCTTGTCACCTTGTCACCTTGTCCCCTTGTCCTCTCTGCTCCCTACTCCCTATTTTTAATGACCATTGTTTTGTATTAATTCAGACTTGGCTCGATTTCTATAGCGTTTAGATACTTCTTGTTCCGGGTCGATACCTTCAAAAGTAGGTGGTAGCCAAACTCGGAGAAATAATAATACTCCCAACACTAATAAAAAGGCACAAGTTGCTAATACTTGACTCCAACTTGTTTCTAGAACACCTTTAACAATGACTTCTCGCAAAGCAGAAACGATGGAAACTTCAACAGCTACCCCAATAGATACTCGATGTTCTTGTAGGTAAATAATCAGCAGTCTGAATAGCTCAACTAAGATAAGTAAAAAGAGAATATCGGCAGTAACAGCATGAAAATCTAAAGGTGGAAGTAAGGAGAGAAACATATCTCTTACCTGAAGCACCATGAAGCTAAATAAACCGATACACAAAGAAATTACAATTACATCTTGGATAAATTCCAAGCTTCGGACAACGCGCCCACGATTGATTTCGTACATGGTAATCGGGGTATTTTCAGCAGATTTATACATAGTTTTTTGGGAGACGCGATGAATCGCGTCTGTACAAGAGTGGGTAGAGACGCGATTCATCGCGTCTGTAGGAAGCAGGAAGAAACAATGACCAATGACCAATGACCAATGACAAATGACAAATTAGTAATGATTGCCAATTTTGCGGTGATGAGCGGCAGTAAGCGCATGTAGATTGGCAACTCTTCCAGTTTGGACTGTGCTATAAATTACCCAATGATCGCCACAATCCATGCGGCTAGTAATTTCACATTCCATGTAAGCCAAAGCTTCAGCTAAAACGGGCGATTCATTTTTCGCTGGATATGTTTTCACTCCAGCAAAACGGTCTGCACCAGGAGCAAAACGCTTCAGGAAATGTTTCATTAATCCTTGATACTTGCCCTCTTCTAAAACATTTAAAACAAAGCGATCGCCAACGTGCATCAAGGATTCAATTGCCCGATCTTTAGATACTGCGATCGCTACTCCTAAAGGCTCAAGACTCGCTTGTGTTACCCAAGAAGCAAACATGGCGCTCTGAATTTCTCCTTTTTTGGCGGTGATAATATACAATCCTGTGCTAATCCGTCCTAAAGCTTTTTCTAGCTCAGTATTGATAGATTTGATTTGTTTAATGGTGCGATCGCGGGTTAACCATTGACCCATATCTGTCCCCGCTTCATCACAAAGTTGTTCCGTTGCTTGTGTAGGAATTTCTTTAACTAAGATAGGAGGAAAAGCTTCAGTTAATCCCAGTTCTTGAAACTTATTACGTAAAGGATAAACAGGTTCATCTTCTCCCCCTCCTGACTCTAATAAACCAATTGCCTGCTTCTTATGAACAGCAGCCAAAATTGTACTTAAAGCAGCTTGAATCATCACCGAAGATTGCGGTGGCATTGCAATTACTAAACCAGAAGCTTGTGCAACTAATTCTCGAACTTCTTGAGGTTCGGCACTATTGAGGTCTACTAATTCTACTGCCACACCTGTTTTCGCGCATCCATGCGCTATGGAACGGACTAAATGCTCGCTATGCCCGTAATCTTCAACATAAAATAGAGCCACTAATGTCTCTGTTTTTGCTTGTTCTAAACTCCAGTTTTGATAGCGTCCAAGCCATTCAGAGATATAGTGTTGTAATAAAGGGCCGTGTCCCGTGGCAACTGTTCTTATATCTAACTTTTCAATCCGCTTTAAAGCTGCCAAGACAGACCGGGCATTTGGGCCCATGAGACAATCATAGTAATAGTGAAAATCTTCCTCTATTAAAGTAATATTTTCATCATAGGTGTGGTCATCACAATAGTGCATTCCAAACACATCACAAGTGTAAAGAGTGCAAGTTTTGTGATCATAAGTCAATATTGTGTCAGGCCAGTGTAAATTAGGTGCAGAGATAAATTCTAATTCGTGTCCGTTACCTAAATCTAATCGCTCTCCACTTTTCACCTGCATTGATTTAAAAGGCTGGTGAACCATATTTTCTAAAAATTGAATAGCTACCTTTGCACCGACAACAGTAATTGAGGGAGCTAACTGCAAAATATCTTTCACTAAGCCACTGTGGTCTGGTTCCGTGTGGCTAATAATTAAATAATCTATCTTAGCCGGATCAATCAATCCCGCCACTATCTCAAGATATAGATCCTCAAATTTGCGGTGAGATGTGTCAACTAAAGCTACTTTTTCTCCCTGAATTAAGAAAGAATTATAGGTTGTACCATTCCTTAAACCAAACTCGATATCAAAACGTTCTCGATCCCAGTCGAGACAACGTATAGCAGTCGTTTGAGGAGCAATTTCAACAGTTTCAATCGTCAAACGTCCTGGATTGGCAATAACTTGAGTAAGCTGTGTCAGTGCAACCATTTCTTTTCTCCAAAAAGAATATTATCTGGAGCGAGTGTTATGTTCTTATATTTACCTGAAACACTCAATTAGTAAAATGCCAATTTCTAAAGCTAATCATCAGAAAGATTTATTCTTTATTTTGATTGACTTACCATTGAATTTCTCAATGTTTATCATTACTTTTATGTTCAACTGAGAGAATGTAAATTCTAAGTTAGAATCTTGACACATGTCGTTAACCTTTATTGCTCCTCCTCTACAGCAAATCAATAGCGAAATTGCCCGTCATGCTGGTGTTGATCTCTATGTGCTGCGCCTTGATCTTATGCACCCGTGGGTTAACGGCAACAAGTGGTTTAAGCTGAAATACAATCTTTTAGAGGCCAAGGAGAAAAATTTCACGACGCTGCTAACCTTTGGCGGTGCTTATTCCAATCACATCTATGCAACTGCGGCGGCTGGTAGTCTTTTCGGCTTTCGTACCATCGGCGTAATTCGTGGCGAGGAGAGGCTACCGTTGAATCCGACGCTGAGTTTTGCTGTACAACAGGGTATACAGCTTGTGTATCTGAACCGCGAGATGTATCGACAGCGCAACACACCCGAGTTAGAAGAATATCTGCAACAACGTTTCGGCGAGGTGTTTATCATTCCCGAAGGCGGGAGTAATTTAAATGGTGTGCGCGGCTGCACAGAGATAATTACTGATATGATCGCATTTGATCATATATGCGTAGCCTGCGGTACAGCTACCACACTAGCAGGTATTGTGCTTTCGTTGCATAAAGGACAAAGAGCGATCGCTTTTCCCGTTCTAAAAAATGGCGCATTTCTCGCCCAAGAAATCGAAAATCTATTGACAAATTACCTCACTTCTGGTTTACCCGCACCATATAATTCTCCCGCTTCCTGGGAATTGGTATGTGATTATCACTTCGGCGGTTATGCAAAGGTGAACGATGAGTTACTACTGTTCAGCCAACAGTTCACACAGGAACATGGCGTATCCATCGATTACGTATATACCGCCAAAATGTTTTACGGAGTGATGGATTTACTAAAGCAAGGATTTTTTTGTAAAGGCGATCGTTTGTTGCTGGTACACACAGGCGGCTTACAGGGTAACGTTGGTATGGAAGAAAGATTGCAAAGAGTTTCTAAAATCTGAGTTGCCACTTAATTAAATATCAGTTAGCCTTGTATGGAATTTTACTAAAAGCAGTGAAATTCACATACCAATCTTGATATTTACTCGAACTTAGGTAAGGTTAACTCAATGTTTACATCTACTGAACGCATTAAACCGGATTCTCAGAGTATTGCTCTCTATTTGGAAAGTCTTCTATCAAACAAGTATCAAATTCCAACCTTTCAAAGAGATGTTGTCTGGGAGAAAGAGAATGTAAAAAAACTTTGGGATAGTATTTATAAGTTTTATCCTTATGGTCTAATTTTAAAATAGCCGTTGCTAAAACTTTTGATTTCTTTGATAATATTTTGCATATTAAAGGTGGAAGATTAATCCCTTACAGATATTTATACCTGACTATTACAGCATATTTTTATCGAAATGATAAACCAGATTATAGTTTTTTAAATAAATATTTTTGGTATTATAGTTTTCATAATGCAGATTTACTAACAAACACTACTCACCTCTGGGAACATATATACTTTGTTAATCAACAAAAGGCTAATAGTACTTACTCATTTAATAAATTTGATATTGATAAAAATTCGATAAGAAAATCTTTCTACAGTTATAGAGGTCGCTTATCCAGAGCAATACTATCACTTTATGCAAACCACAAGCCGCAAGATTGGGCAAAACCTCATAGAGATATTTTGTCTGATGTTTATTATTTGTTAACAGATAAGCCTAACTTACACCATATATTTCCAGTTAACTTTATTAAGCAAAGTGGCATTGCTAGCCAAATAGAATGTGACAGCTTGATGAATATTGCCTATCTATCTCAAATAACTAATTTGAAAATTAGCGATAAAAATCCATTAGATTATCTTAAAGAATATGATGATCCTGGTTTGGAGACAGTGCTACGCTCTCATCTTATACCAACGATGATTCTTAAATGGTCAAGAGCCGATGCACTTCCTGAAAATGCCCTAACAATTTTTATTGAAGAAAGGATAAACCTCTTATTAGAGGCTTTGAGGCTGAAGTTAGAAGGGATTGAATTTAATGTTTTTGATATGGGCGATCGCACAAACAATACATAATATCCCTAAATAAAAAATAACATATAGCGTTCCGCAATTGGGAACGCTATATTTTGATAAATTCTATTACGATAATATGACTTTAAATTGAAAATTGCTAATTCTTAAAATTAGGCATGGAGATTTGCTTGTTCTTGCAACCAAGGATCTACAGGTTGCCCATCTTTGCGGCGTAATTCAATTTCTACCACCATCACTTCTTTGGAACCAGGAGGCGCGGGTTTTTTATGGAAAAGGATGTCATAATCTTCTGGATTGTGTTTGTGTTCTTTCAACCATTCCTGTACCTTGGTTGTGGCAAAAAATGATTGCCCTTGCTCAAACATTCGAGTAATCTGCAATTGCAGTGTGTAAGGATTTATCCGACCCATTTTCTACCGCCTTTGTTAAGTTAATTGTAGGACAAGTAATCTGCTTACCCTAGATAATCATAATGTTAGTGCGAAGTACGCACATCTG
This sequence comes from Nostoc sp. ChiVER01, assembly GCF_034531155.1. Classification (NCBI taxonomy): domain Bacteria; kingdom Bacillati; phylum Cyanobacteriota; class Cyanophyceae; order Nostocales; family Nostocaceae; genus Nostoc; species Nostoc sp. ChiVER01. The sequence goes on from NZ_JAVRBS010000002.1 coordinate 86,668, forward strand.
ACACTTTGCATAGTGCTATCTGTAGAAACAAAATCCGAACTTCGTTCGATGAATGCTCTCAGAAAGCGCCGAATTTGCTGCAATCTGTCTTCCGTAAGTTGATAAATTATTGTTTGTGGTGCTTTGTTTTCACCTAGTAATGTTATAATGATATCTCTAAAAAATGTTAAAAACTTGACTGCGCTCCACGACTGAAGTTGTACGTACAGTAAGGGCGAACAGGTTAGTTAAGGATTGTTCAGCATTTTCCACTCCCTCTACAACATTTTACTACTTAATTCTGTTATAGATTGGAGAGAGGCACGCCGCTTCAAAAACTGACCAACAGACTGAGATGGTTGTTATGAAGAGCAAAAATCAAGCTGTTTTCGCTTTAATTGTAAAAAGCACTATTGTCTTTTTACCCTTACTGCTGTCCCCTGAAATTGCCAGTGGACAATCTGCACCATCACCTTCGCCAGCACTAACTTCTGTTTTGATGTTATCGAATCAGGAACGGGAAGAATTAGCGCGACTAAGGGCGGAAAAACGAATTCAACAGCAAATCCAATCTGATTTTAATAGCGCTTTTAGCCGGACAACTATTTTACTCAATGTCTGGCTAGTTATATTAAGTCTATTTCCAGTCGCAATTATTGCTTTATTTTGGCTCCTGCGACGGGTGGTAATTCGTGAAATTGTTGATAGAGCTATGCAACAATTACAGGGAATAGAAAAATTGCAAAATCAGCTAGCCACCGTTAAAGAAGAGGCTGAAAATCTTATTCAAGAAGCTAAAAAAATAAATTATGAATTAGAAGAGGAAACTACTAGTTTACAAGAGCAGATTAAAAACGAACAAAAAAAATATTTATCTAACCTTACATCTGAACTAGATTTAGCTAAAGCACAGGTATTAAGTCGATTAGAAACTGAACTTAAAAAATCTCAAGAAAATATACAAACTTTAGAGTCAGAATTTGCTTCTGGGCTATCTAAGTTAGAGTTAGATGCTCAACAACAAAGAGATATAGCGCTAGATAATCTAGAAAAAGTAGCATCTGTCATCGTAGAAGAACTGTCTAATTTAAAGTTAGGTGTGCAACAACAGCAAGAAATAACCTTTGCTGATTTAGAAGCATCAAGCTCTGAGTTGACATCTCAACTTTCTGGATGGCAATCTGATGCTCAAAAGCAAAAGGATATAGCTATTGAGACTTTAACAAAATTGCAGTCAGAATTCGCGGAAGAATTATCTAAATTACAGGGAAATGCTCAACAACAAAAAGATATCACACTTGAAAATTTAGTAATATTAGATAAAGAATTGAAATTTCAATTATCTGAATTACAGGCAGATGCTCAACAACAAAAGAACAAAATTATTGATAATTTAGCAGCATTGCAGTCAGAATTTACAGAAGAATTATCTAAATTACAAGTAGATGCTCAAAAACGTAAAGAGTTAATCATTGAAAATTTAGAAAAATCTGGTTCTGAGTTTACTTCGCAATTCTCAGATTTACAATGGAATGCTCAACAACAAAAGATTCTCATTTTGGAGAAGTTAGAAAGATTAGAAACAGAGTTTGTCTCTCAACTCTCTGAGTTACAATTGGATGCCCAAGAAAGAAAGAATCTTATCCTTCAGGAATTAACTGAAATTACACCTGAATCTATTCTAGAGGCGGTGAATTCTGAAGTTGACGTTGAGATTAAAGCTGCATCCATCCCAGAGGTTATAAATTCTGAAGTTGAGGAAGAAATACAAGAACAGCTACAACAACCAGAATTTACTGCTGATGAGTATGTAAAACAAGGAGATGAGCTATTTTCCCAAAGGCGCTATGAAGATGCGATCGCAGCTTACAACCAAGCGATTAAAATCCAAGCTGATGAACCTGTGGCTTGGTTAAAACGAGGTCTAACTCTAGGGAGGTTGAAACGCTACAAAGATGCGATCGCATCATACGATAGAGCTATTGCGATTCAACCAGATTATCATCAAGCCTGGTGCGATCGCGGCGTTGCTTTTGGGAACTTACAACAGCATCAGCAAGCCTTTGACTCATTTGACAAAGCTACACAAATTAAATCTGATGATGCAATTGCTTGGTTGAATCGCGGTCTTTCCTTAGTAGCATTAGAACAATACGAAGAGGCAATAGTATCTTTTGAAAAAGCCCTAGAATTGCAACCTAATTCTCCCAAAATCTGGGATAAACACGGTTATACCTTGGTAAGATTGGGACGCGATGATGAAGCGATCGCTAGTTTTAACAAAGCTTTAGAAATTAACTCAGATTATGCCAGTGCCTATTACAACAAAGCAGCCTGTTACGCACTACAAAGACAAGTTGACCGATCTCTGTTAACTCTACAACAAGCAATTGAACTTAATCCCAGGTATAAAGAAGACGCAGTAACTGACCTAGATTTCGATGATATTGCCGATGATGAGCGCTTTAAAGAGTTAGTTGAACAATAAAAATCTAAAAAGTATTGGGCATTAGACATTAGTCAATCCACTCTTGCTCCCCCTGCTCCTCTTCCCCCACTCCCCACTCCCTACTCCCCACTCCCCCTAATGGGCCGATTCTGTTCCCCAGACATCGCTTTGAGTTTAGATGTAAAAGATTCAGAGCGATCGCTTTTTTCTGGAGTAAATTGCCCAATTGGGGCATGAATGGGAGCAGGTGGGAGCAGTTTTGGCTGTCGTTGATGAGGAATTGGTGATGGTGAAGGCGGTGGACTTTCTTGTGAAGCTTGCCTTTGGCTGATAGCAGACGATAACTGAAACGCTGTTGAAGAAACAGATTTTCCCGAAACGGGAGACTTCAGGACAGTTTTATTGTCCTTAGCTTCCTCCTTCGTTTCTTCCTCATCTACAGATGTTTTTTGTTCGGAACTTTTCAGTTGTAGAGTTGCAGTATTGCTGTGTTGATAGCCGTTACGAGTCTTAGCAGGTGGTAATTGAGGACTCGTGACTTTCTCTACAGTGGGGTTTTTCTTCGCTGGCGGTAGGGCTGGCGCAGGCGATGAAGTTAAACTTTGGGGAAATTTGCTACAAATCATCCGTTCAAATTCCATGTTGAAATGATATGTAGCCTGATCCCGGCGCTGCCAAAATACTAAAATTTGCTGCACGGAAACAGCTTTATAACGACCTTGATATAGTGCCTCAATCACTGCCAGGTGTAACCAATTGAGCGGGTATTGCGTTTGCCAACGCTCAACTAGCTCATTGGCAGTATAGCCACTGAGATCGAAACTATAGTTAATTAACAAGGCGATCGCTAAGTTGGCAGAGGTGTCTGGAAGTGTTGTTAACATGGGGCTATTAGCTTTAGGCAATAGGTCTAAGATTTGTCACCCATCGCATATTAACTTAACGTGCTTTTAACTACATGGTTTTTTTCCCAAGAGTACAAGCCGATAAGCAGTGTTTCCTATTTTACTTGTCAACTTCCAGAATGCAACCCTACATAGACTGATTTAATCGCAGATTCTTGCCCAATGGCTACTAATGCCTGATAAACCATTGCTGCAACTTCGGCGCGTATTGCCGAATGTGAAGATGCAAGCAGATTGGAATCTGGATAATTGACAAATGTCTCCTATTCTAATTTAGAGGCAACAGCTTTTCCGGCATAGTCGAAAATGCTATGAAAATCGTTATAAACTTCTAAAATATCGCTATAAGCCCAAAAATTCTTGGGTAGGTCTGTAAAATCAGGTACTGAGATTTTGGGAAATGGGTTAAAAGCGAGCAATCGCCACCAGAGTTACATCCTAGACGCGAATCAGCTCCTTCTCTAAAAGTCGCTACGCAAGCTGGAAAGTCAAAAACAACACATTCACTGATTCAAAATTAAGAATCCCTTGAAGAAGAATTCAGAAGTCAGAATTCAGCAGTCAGAATTAATCAGTTGGGGATTCAGACCGGCGCAGGAATTGAAGACCTCCAAATCGGAGATTTGGAGGGGGTTTTAGACCCGTTTATTCATCCGCTAAATCGATTCAGAATTCATACTGAATTCTGGCTCCTGACTTCTGAATTCTGTTTGATAAATTTAGGGCTACTGTATCCCTTTTTAAAATACATGAATGCGTAAATTAGAGCTTCGCGTAGCGTCTCATAGAGAAACAGTGGTCATGGGTTTATCTGGCTAGTAGTGTCATACATTCTCATCCAAGATTGTTCCTTCTATATTGGCTCCATCCAAATTTGCTCCGCTTAAATTTGTCTGGTTCAAATCTGCTTGATTGAGATTTGCCTGGGATAAGTCGGCTACAGTTAAGTCTGCACCACTTAAATCGGCTCCATCTAAATTCGCCGCAATCAAACTTGCTTGCTGTAAATCTGCTTCACTCAAGTTAGTATCAATCAGTTTAGCAACCGTCAAATCAGCCTGACTCAAATTGGCTCCATCCAAAATAGCTCCATCTAAAATAGCTCCATCCAAAATAGCTCCGCTTAAGTTGCTACTACTGAGGTCAGCATTGCTCAAATTTGCCCCATTTAAGTCTGCCTCAATCAAACTGGCTTGGGCTAAATTAGCGTGACTTAGATTAGCTCCATCTAAAATTGCTTTATCCAAAATTATGCCATTGAGATTGGCTTCCCTTAAGTTTGCCTCGCTCAAGTTGATACCAGTAAAGTCTCTGACACCTGCGGCATAGTTTTTCAGGAGTTGATCTGCTTTCATATCTGTCGCTGTGTTAAGGAACGTTTAATTGAAGCTATCCAGCTTACTCAGAGAGCAGTAAATCCTCAGCCCGCGCCACGGAGGATTGGTGTAGTGAATCAAACCGAAGTCAATATCAAATTACCTTTGTCTAGATTAGCTATCCTCAATTACTGGCGCTACTACCTAGAGTTATGATTTTTTTTCATACTTAAGAGGGATGTTGAGGGATTTAAAAACTTAAGCATTAATGTAAAGCGATCGCTATACTCAATTGTGGTGTTCATCTAGCAAAGGTTATGGCAAAACCAATTCGTATTCTTTTGCAGACTACGATTCCTACGACTGAAGATGACTGGAGCATTTTTCGTTTCTCGATGTTACAAGATTACTTAGCATCGATTAAAGACGAAACAGGAAACTCCTTATTTGAAGTTACAGGACGCGATTACGAATCAGATGCAGTAGGTAGTGACCCAGTTTTAAGTAGTCTCGACAAGTCAGATTTTGATGAACTTTGGCTATTTGGATTAGAGGTGGATAAGGGTTTAACCGAAAAAGACATTGCCGGAATTAATGCTTTTCGGCAACGCGGTGGCGGTATTTTGACGACACGCGATCATCAGGATATGGGTTGTTCGATGTGTGGTTTAGTTGACATTGGTGATATCCACTATTTCAACACCAAAAATCCCGATCCCGATGAATCTCGCTGGAGCCGAGATGACTCATACACAACTTATATCTCCTGGCCCAACTATCATTCTGGAGCTAATGGTGATTATCAAAAAATTACCATTGTTGAACCCATTCACGAACTGTTAAAAAACCCTAATTCCCCATCGGGAAGTATCGAATTTTTCCCCGCACACCCCCACGAAGGCGGTATTGGCGCACCTTCCGGCAATGCCAATGCGCGAGTAATTGCTTTGGGTAAAAGTTTAGTTACAGATCGTAAATTCAATTTAGTTGTAGCGATCGAGCATCATCAAGATGAACAGGGTAATATACTAGGACGAGCAGTAGCTAACTCCAGCTTTCATCATTTAGTAGATTACAACTGGGATATTAACAAAGGCTGTCCCACTTTTGTAGATGAGCCACCAGGAAATGGTATGAAAAAAGAGCCACGCGCCTTAGAAGATATAAAAACCTATGTGCGTAACGTCGCTTTATGGTTAGCAAATTAATTTGAATTGAGCCATTCTCCCCTAAAGATTAATAGGGGAGTATCCATTTGCAACTTAAATTTGGCAATGCCAATGCATCAACTAACAATACCAATGCGCCCCCTTGCATTAAAAACGCTACGAATTAATGCAAAACTTCATCCTGTATCTAGCTTTTCTGTCCTTTATAAGGCTACCGTGTACATACAAGTCTGAAATAGCTGATTAAACAACAAAGTTTTATCTTACCCTAACCCTCTTTGAGCAATTGGCTACGGTGTACACACAAATTCAAGTAAAGTAATAAGAGAAGGAGTTGTACAGCAATGCTTATCTACTCTTGTTGCTACGTTGGAACGCAAAACTCGACTGCAACAAAATGCCTATCCTCCTCAAACCCAAGCTTTGGCTACTTGGATTATGCAAGGGCTTGGTGGTTGGTCTGGTTACAAGTCTCAGAAACCTTTTGGTATTACTACTTTGGTTCGCAGTCTTGAGCAATTTAAGTCTACCTTTTTTGGGTGGAAACTCGCTCTAGGTCTACTTGTGTGTACACCGTAGCTACCATAAAGGAGAACAATAATTTTATCATAGTTAATTAGACACACTGTCAATAAATTGATTTAAAAACAGTGGAAGTGAATAATCCCGCACTTCTCATTCCCAATTTCTTTGATAATGGCAATGAAAATTGCTTGCACCTAAAAAATGGTAGTGGTGTTTGCTCATCACCAATTATATGCTGAGAGGATAGTTAATAGCTAACTATCAAGTTCCTCATCTGCACTTTATGGTAGGTGTCAAATTCAATGAATTGAATAAAACTTCTACATAAACACACACTGATGCAGCTTGATTTGCTTGAATAGCTATATTGATAGGACATTGATACGAGAGCAATTCACAATCCTGATTATGGCAAGTAAATTCATTGATGTTAGAGAATATACTGTCAGGGCGCACAAAAGACAGATTCATACTCGTGTTTTTCAGTTTGTCTGTAAAGAATGTAACGATCTGACAAAGCGCGAGACTTTCGGGCCTCGACCCTTATATTGTGAGAGATGTCGCCCTCCCCAAGCGCCCAAGAAATCCCAACCAGCATCTCACAAAGCAAAACCCAGAGCAATGTCTTACAAAAGTGACATCGATTTAAATTAATTGAAGCCTTATGACTCAAAATGGACAATTAGAACCACCACCAGGTACTTTTCTCTCACCATTGTTAGAATTACGAGACTATTATGCTCGCCTCACAGAAGAGTATGAACGCCTCTTTGTGCAGGCGCGAAAGCAGCTGGATCATGTAGAAGCGTTATTGTCTAACTGGTCTTTTTCTGATAGCAGCAAGCAGATATCAAGTCTGACGGCGGCTGATGAAACCTCAGATGTTTCCCAAGAAGGCTCTTTGCGGTTTTTATCACCTCTTGACGACATCGACGAAGTTAACTTGGTGGAGTCTGTACAGTCAGAACTTGCAGACAAAGACTTAGTTGAGATCGATAATTCCTTTTCTGCTGTTGATACAAAAGAGAGTCAACCTTCAACGACATCGCCAGATCAAAATATCGCCCTAGAGAACAACGATAGTTCAATGAAGGTGGCCGAAATCCCTATGCTACCCCGGTATAATCACGCTGTTTCCCGAATGGAAGCCATAAAACAGCTATTACAAGAGCAGATAGGTACTGTGTGTCATATCGATTTTATCGTGCGATCGCTTTATGGAGAGTTAGATTCCAATCTATTCAAAGTAGTTAAAGGTAGGGTTCAATCTTCCCTCACCCAAGGTAGGGAAAGGAATTACTGGGTAACTATTCCTGATGAGCCAGGTTGTTATACTCTGGATCTCAGTTTGGTAGCTCCAAGTAAGCGCAATGGTACTTCTAGGAGCATCAAAAGCAAAAACAAGAAGCCTTTTGTACCTCCGACAAAAGCAGTACCGATGCTCACAGCCTTTGAGGGTCAATTCTTAATTGATGCCCTCACCTCTCTGTTTGAAGAAAATCCAGGTAAAGTTTTCAGCGTTGCTGAAGTCATCGCTGGAATTTATGGAGAACTAGATTCTCAGCAACTTCGAGAGGTCAAAAATAAGGTGCTGAATGAATTATCTAGAGGCTATCGAACAGGCAGATTCTCTAGGGTTCCTAACCAAATTGGCTTCTATACTTGGGACTCCAATATGATACTGGAGGGTAGTTCTCGTTAGATTGGGGATTGGGGATTGGGCATGCATGACTATATAGTTCTTCTCCCCCTGCCCCCTGCCTCTTCCCCACTCCCTATCCCAAAAACAGCTTGTATGCCGGATTCTTATTCTCATCCCAATAGCGATAGCCCAGGTTGTCGAGAAAAGCTTGCCACTCTCCCATCTCGTGCGGGGGAACCTGGATACCAACAACGATTCGACCGTAGTCTGACCCGTTGTTGCGGTAGTGAAAAAGACTAATATTCCAGTCGGGACTCATGGAAGTAACAAACTTCATCAATGCGCCAGGACGTTCGGGAAACTCAAAACGGTAGAGCAATTCATTATGAGCTAAGGGAGAATGCCCACCTACCATGTGCCGCAGATGTAATTTAGTTAGTTCGTCGTCTGTTAAATCTAGAGTTTCAAATCCTTGAGCTTCAAAGTTTTCTACCATCTTTGCAGCATCAGCACGATTTTGAATTTGCACACCGACAAAAATATGGGCTGTTTTTTCATCAGCAATCCGATAATTAAACTCGGTAAGATTACGATTGCCAATACATTCACAAAACTGGCGAATACTTCCCCGTTCCTCTGGAATCGTGACTGCAAAGATGGCTTCGCGGCGTTCGCCCAACTCTGCCCGTTCTGCAACAAAGCGGAGGCGATCAAAATTCATATTTGCACCACAGGCTACAGCAATTAAGGTTTGTCCCTCAATTTGCTCTCGTTCTGCGTAGGCTTTGGCAGCTGCGATCGCTAATGCACCGGCTGGTTCTAAAATTGATCGTGTATCCTCAAACACGTCTTTAATCGCAGCACAAGTATCATCTGTATCTACCAAAATAATTTCATCTACATACTGCTGACACAAACGGAAGGTTTCTTCACCTACTTCTCGCACCGCCACACCATCAGCAAATAACCCTACTTGAGACAAGCGCACGCGATGTCCGGCTTTTAGCGATTGAGACATCGCATCAGCATCTACTGGCTCAACGCCAATAATCTTGATTTCGGGACGCAAGCGTTTTACATAAGCCCCAATCCCAGAAATTAATCCGCCCCCTCCAATTGCGACAAAAATTGCATGGATGGGTTGCTGATATTGTCGTAAAATTTCCATCCCAATTGTTCCCTGTCCAGCAATTACATGAGGATCATCAAAAGGATGAATAAACGTCAAACCTTTTTCTATTTCTAATTCACGGGCATAGCTATAAGCATCGTCGTAGGTGTTTCCATGTAAGACAACTGCTCCGCCCCTCATTCTAACCGCGTCCACCTTGACTTGGGGTGTAGTTACTGGCATAACGATAATCGCTTTGGTTCCTAAGCGACTGGCTGCAAGGGCGACACCCTGAGCATGGTTGCCCGCAGAGGCGGCAATTACACCCTGCGCTAATATATCTGGTGGCAGTTGCACCATTTTGTTATAAGCACCCCGTAGTTTAAAAGAAAATACTGACTGCATATCCTCACGTTTCAACAGCAGTTGATTATTCAGCCGCGCAGACAAGTTTGGGGCATACTCCAATGGTGTTTCCTGGGCAACATCGTACACACGGGCAGTCAGGATTTGGATGAGGTAGTCGCAAAACATGGGCGTCAAGGTGTTAGCAAATGCCGGATGGAAACTAATTTTACGTTACAAGCGATCGCACTGGTTTTATTTAATTGCACTCTCTCAAATTGAGTGAATAAAATTTACAAATTACTACTGTTGCTACGTCCACCGTTAACATTAACGAGTCTTCTCCCAAGGAGAGACGCAATCATGCGATAGCGCAGCGTTAGCGAGTCATAGAGCGTCACGAGCGTCAGCCTCTTGTAGAGTTTGCATCACAAAATTTTTCGGTCTACTGACTATATGCCTGATAATTAATAAGGCAATCTACAGAGAGCAAAGATGCAGACTCTCCAAATCACACTCCCAAGTATGGGCTGCGGGACTTGGGCCTGGGGCAACCAATTGCTTTGGGGATATGACGAAAGTATGGATGACCAGTTGCAAGCGGTGTTTAACCTTTGTGTAAGCAACGGTGTGACTTTATTTGATACAGGTGATTCTTACGGAACTGGGAGATTGAATGGTCGCAGTGAACTACTTTTAGGACGATTCAGCCAAGAATATGTAGGTTTAGGCAAAGAAAATATTTGTATTGCGACTAAGCTTGCTGCTTACCCGTGGAGATGGACACGTAAATCAATGGTAAGGGCTTGTAAATCATCTGCCCAACGTCTGGGAAGAAACGTAGATTTGGTACAGATGCACTGGTCTACAGCGAATTATGCTCCTTGGCAAGAGGAAGGGCTGTTAGATGGTCTTGCCGATGTGTATGAGCAAGGACTAGTTAAAGGAGTGGGACTATCCAATTATGGGCCTAAACGGCTTAAGCAAGTGCAGAAAAAGTTTGCTGAACGAGGCGTTTCTATTAGTACTTTGCAAGTTCAATACTCTTTGTTGTCTACATATCCTGTCACCCAACTAAAGCTCAAAGACCTTTGTGATGAGTTGGGAATAAAACTTATTGCCTACAGCCCTCTGGCTTTGGGGCTATTGACTGGGAAATATTCTGAGCAAGGCCCTTTGCCCAAAGGTATCCGAGGTCTGCTATTTAGGCAGATATTACCAGGAATGCGATCGCTTTTGGCATGTTTACAAGAGGTGGCACAGTCGAGAAACAAAACCATGTCTCAGGTAGCAATTAATTGGTGCATCTGTAAAGGAACCATCCCTATCCCTGGAGCAAAGAGCGTGGCACAGGCAAAAGAAAATATTGGTGCATTGGGTTGGCAATTAGACGCCAGTGAGATTGCTGAGTTGGATAGGGCAGCAGCAAATGCAGACAAAAAAATGGTACAAAATATCTTTCAAACTAAGTAAAATTTCAAGGTTGCTAAATTTGAATATGAATCATTATTATCGTTAGTTACTGTCTAGCAAAAGCCAAGTCACTTTCAATTAACTTAGCACCTGTGAGGTTAGCCCCACTCAAATTGCATAAGTGAAAATTTGCGCCTCTGAGGTCAGCTAGCAATAGATTAGCTCCTGTTAAATCTGCATTAGTAAGGTTAACTTCACTTAAGTTAGCACTACTTAAATTAGTCCCTTTGATATCTGCTAATTGCAGGTCTGCCCCTTTTAGGTTTGCCCTCATTAAGTATGCCTTACTCAAGTCGGCTGCACTTAAATTAGCTTCACTTAGGTCTGCTGCTGTTAAATCAGCTTTACTTAGATTGGCTTGACTTAGGTTTGCCCAACTCAACTTTGCATAACTTAGATTAATTTCATTCAGTTTCGCTGATGCAAGTACTGCACACCTCAAATTAGCATTAATAAAATTTCTTTCTCCCATTGCATAACGACGTAAAATTTCATCAGATGCTACTCTATCTAAAACAGCTTTTGATGCGCCTTGATAACACCATGCTGCTTCTAAAAGTTTGGTAACAGTATTAACAGCTACCTCATCACATTTGGCTACTATCACACCATTGCAGCCATCCCACTGACCGTTAAGCATAAAGGCAATTTCACTAGCAGCAGCAATTGAGTCAAATAGTAAAATAGATTCTTTATGTCCTTTTAACCAGCTATTCCAACCAATCGGGATAATATTTTTCATTTCTATAAATTTTGGCGCGTTGAGTGACGATTACGGCTCTAACTTCAAGATATTTATAAATGCTTACTCTATCTCTGCCTTAAATTATTTATTCAGAGTTAGTTCTACCAGACACACGTACAAAAAACTGGGCTTCATTTTTTAAGATTTCTCTATTATGCGCTAGCTAGTGACAGAACGCTGTACAAAGACTTACAACACTGATGCAGCCCATCTACAGCGCCCAGTCACTAAGGAATTACAACCGGATTAGGTCTAAACTCTGCAAGAACTAAGTTCTAAGCAGCTGAGTCTGAGCGTTCTATTTGCTGGCGAATGGTTTCAATAGAAGCATTAATGCCAGCCAATCTGGACTCTAAATCATCTCGCATCCAAATCAAGAATTTTAATTTCCGCTCTAAGCCAGCTTTGCGCGAAATGGGTTCGCTTCCATAACAGGCATTACCCCAAAAAGGAAACATAGTTTACCTCTGTATTTAGCTTTTGTAACAGCGCGATATATTGCACTACTACACTACATTATGACTAATCACAATCAGACTGGTGTGTGTAGCAACCGACCTAAATTTGACGTGCTTAACGAACTTTGCTAAAAGTTATCTATTCAACTGGCATTTACCATACTGCCATCTATCAAATGTGGTGAGGATGCAATGGCGTAGTCATCACATGCCATCAAATGGGAACCCTATTATATAATTGCGTTCCTCACTGTCATGAAATTATTAAATTTTCTCAAATCCAAACTAGCTATTACAGCCTTAGCGATCGCAGTCAGCATTACTGTGATTGTCATTGATGTACATTCTTCCGGTTCAAATACCCCTATTATCAAGAGTAGAATTACTCAGCCTCAAATACATATTCAACTTATTCATACACTAACTGGACATAAAAAAGCGATTTTTGGTGTTCCAGCAATTGCCATTAGCTCCGATGGGCAAACCCTGATTAGTGGAGGTAGAGATGATACAATTAAAACCTGGAATCTACGTACTGGAAAATTGCTGCGTAGTTTAGACGCTCACTCAGATGGTGTTACATCAATTGCTATTAGTCCAGATGGCAAGCTGATTGTAAGTGGTGGGATAACTACCCCAACAATGAAGGTTTGGGATTTACACACTCAATTAATGCTTAACATCGGAAGTGAACATACCCAGCCAGTAGAAACCGTTGCTATTAGTTCAGATGGTAGATTGATTGCTAGTGGCAGTGACGATCGCACAATCAAACTTTGGGATTTACACACGCTTAAACTGCTTGATACAATTGCTGCACACTCAGGCTTTGTGAGTAAGGTTGCAATTAGCCCTGATATGCAAACCCTTGTAAGTGCTGGGGGTGGCGGCGATGACAATACAATTAGGCTCATTAATCTGCAAACTAAAAAAACACGCCATATTCTCAAAGGACACAAAACCGGAATTGATGCTATTGCCATTACTCCAGATAGCAAAAAGCTCGTCACTGGGAGTTTTGGTCAACTAGTTTCTCGAAATCGTGCAATTAGCACTCTGAAGTTATGGAATCTTCAAACTGGAAAATTGCTGCATGAGTTTCCTGACAATTTTAGTTCAGTTGAATCTCTTACCATCAGCCCCGATGGAAAAATTTTGATCTGCGGTAATTTTGATGGCAGTATTAAACTGTGGAGTTTACAGACTTTGAAACTCTTGCACACCTTTCAAGATAGTTCCAGTTCCGTTTTAGCGCTTGCTCTTAGCCCAGATGGTAAAACCCTCGCTAGTAGCAATGAGGATGGCACTATCCATATTTGGCAAATTAACTAACTGCATTAGTTATAATTTACATTAGGCGTAAATGGTATTTAAGGCAGAATAGTATGATGAGATAATTTCTGATTTGCCTTTACAATGTTAGTAAATTTTTGCAAAGTTTTTTGATACTTTTCTTCAGCTATCCAGAATAAATTATTATGATTTGCCTCCTCAACCCATAAAGAAAGTTTTGGAGATATTGCAGCATTGAATAATTTTTCTCCATGAGCAAAAGGAATAATCTCATCTGCTTTTCCATGAATCACCAATATTGGACATTTTACTTTTTTTATCTTCTCCAAGTTGGAAAATTTGTCAAAAGGTAAAATCCGAAAAGGTACTATTACTTGGAAAGCGGAAATAAACGAACTTTCAATAATTAAACCAGCTACTGGTTTCTGCATTGCTAAGTTTACCGCAGAACCACCGCCAACCGAACGCCCCAAAACTATAATTCTTTCAGGTGGTATTTTTAGATTTTGCGTCAAATAATTATAAGCGCTATTGATATCTTCATAAGCGTGACTTTCTGTCGGCTTTCCTTGACTCGTACCATAACCACGGTAATCATAAGCAAAGACACTAAAACCCCAGTCATGTAATTTTTCTAGGATCTGTTTGATATCTCCTAAATCTTCAGAATTACCATGAGAATAAAGAATGGTATAATTAGCTTTATTGTTTAATAAATATGTAGCTGAAATATTCGTATTTTCCCCACTTTTTAACTTAATAATTCTTGGATTATCCTCATAGGTAGAAGGTTGAGACAGAAAAATCATGCTATCTGCCCGAAAATATACATATCCGCTAAAAAAAATATAAATAAATATTAAAGATTTAAGCAATCGTAGCCAAGTCAAATCACCAATTAGCAATTTTATAAGTTGCTGTTTTTCCATTAAATTTTATTTCTTGGGTAAAAATATTTTGCTCTACAGCAAATCAAAAGGTTTTTGTATTTGCTGTAGTTGTGATGCACTGAATATCATACTTGTACCAATTCGCAATTAAGAAACTTAGATGTAGTAAGACTTTTGTGATTTGTATCTGTTGGCTCCTTTTGGAGAATTGGTATTAATACTATTTTGATTTTCGTGCCGATTTGGGCGGTGTTCGGTGTGCACCAAAATACTTCTCACTGCGATAGCGCAGCCATACCCGCAACACTTGCGGAATCTGCTCTTTTTGTTCTTTGCTCAGTGTATTGTAAAGGAAGATTGCGCGATCGCGCTCCCCTCTACAGGCAGCGTTATTGTGAGCATCCCAATAGCTGCGGGCTACCCGAATCCGCCGACAGACTTCCTTAATTAGCGCTTCTCCTGTGAGTGGAGCGTCCTGGTTTGCCATACTCAGATGTGATAAATTTCTAATGCGATCGTAGCGAGTCAGACTCATTCTCGCAATTACAACCTAAACAAGTAAAACTCACAAATCGTCACTATACTTTAGACACAGACTGCAAAAGTAACTCAGCAATTAAATCCTGTAAAGACATATATTTCTTCACTCCTAAGTATGGTGATTATTCATATTGTTTCGTCTTTAAAAGAGATTGATGCTCGGTAGAATGATTTATGCGTATTCATCATCTTAATTGCGGTTGTATGTGCCCGATTGGTGGGGCACTATTCGACGGTTTTAGTCGTGGGCTAACAGCCTGTCTTGTCTGTCACTGTTTGCTTATTGAGACAAATCAGGGACTCGTTCTCATAGATACAGGCTTTGGTCAGCGCGATGTCAAAGCGCCATTATCAAGACTCAGCCCTTTCTTTATGAATTTGAATCGTATCAAGTTTGAAGAAAAATACACGGCGGTTGCAGCTATTGAGCAGCTTGGCTTGAACCCGCGCGATGTCCGCCATATAGTGCTTACTCACCTCGATTTTGATCATGCAGGCGGGTTGGAAGATTTTCCTGAAGCAACCGTGCATGTAATGCTCAGTGAGATTGAAGCAGCCAGAGAACGGCAAGGCTTTGTCTCATCTCGACGTTACCGCCCTGGTCAGTGGGACGAAGTGAAAAATTGGAAGTATTATTCGCTTGGTGGTGAACCTTGGTTCGGCTTTGAGGCAGTACGTAACCTCGAAGGACTACCGCCCGAAATTCTCCTGATACCGCTCGTCGGTCACACACGGGGTCATGCAGGTATCGCTATTGATACATCCGAAGGTTGGCTCTTACATGCAGGCGATGCTTATTTTTACCGACACGAAATCGGCTCTCCTAAACGAGTTTGCACACCTGGTCTACGTGCCTACCAGTCGTTCATGGAGGTAGACCGCAAGGCTCGACTTTCTAATCAAGATAAGTTACGTGCGTTATCGCTCGACCACAGTAGTGATGTGCGCCTCTTTTGTAGCCATGATGCGATCGAGTTCAAAACCTTCGCTGACCAAGATAATTCGCAATTGCAGAAAGACAATTTGCGCTCAACAGCTTCTAATTAGCTCAAAAACTCAATGCATCTCAACGGAATTATGGGGTTTTTAAGGTTCTGCTGAGATGCGTCGATGAGTTTTAATTCAAAGTAAAATATCTTGCTTAAGCTTGTCAAGCTTTTAATACCTATAGGACTTACGCAAAAATTGCTAAAAAGCTTAATTTCTCGAACCGCCATCGCGCTTCGCGTCTCGCAGAGAAGACGCCAAGAGCGCCGAGAATTCGTAGAGTGTGCGTAAGTCCTAACCTACTCAAGTGGATTTCAATAAGCATTAAGAGCAAGAAACAGCAGAATTTGTGCTATGGGCGATGCCTGTTATGGGTTACGCCTACGCAAAATTTCAGAAAGCATTTTTACTCTACAACGTGAATCGAAATGAAAAAATGTTGAGCAGATTTTCTTCAGATTTTCTTTATTCACTCAATGTTGCATTTTTTTTAACATCTGTTACATTACTTTACAGACAGTTATAACTGCTACAACACTTGAATTTTGGAGTTTTACTGATGACAGGTTTTAAGAATCCTGCGCCTATTGTTTCAGAAGATCCTAATGCTGTGCGTTTTGGCTTCACTCCTCAGAGTGAAAACTGGAACGGTCGTCTTGCAATGATTGGTTTTTTATCTGCGATTTTAATTGAAGCTTTTTCTGGTCAAGGCTTACTCCATTTCTGGGGCATCCTCTAAATTGATGCTAGGAGGGTAGCACACCCGTGCTACCCTTAGCTGGAAGTTTACGCAAGTCATTCGTTTCTAAGGAACTTCACAGAAAATAAATTATCCAATTTACTCAGATAATATTTTTCTTTTTCCCCTGCTCCCTGCTGCCTACACCGCGATAGGTTGGAAGTCCCTAACCTATGGTATTTGTTGGAATTGGTGCAAAATATTAGATTTTTCCGGTTGAGTCAAAATATAAGTGAATAATTACTTTACATTGAATATGTATAGCTAAAACTCATGGATATACCCCAACGCGTATCAGTCCGCTACAAAGACGCGTCCTTCAACAGTAATGAAATCCGTTTGAGAACTTTTCGGCTTGGGTTACAAATATGGGAAGAACAAACTAAACCCAGAAAAACAGAGCTTTATCAGTTTATATCGTCTTGTTTGAAACAAGTTGACCGCCAAGATCGTTTTATGTTTTCTTTGTTGTTCATAGAATTAACAGACCTCATACGCAATTCATCGTTGGAAAGGGCAACGAAAGAGGTTTTGATTAAAACAGCTTTTAGAGAGTTTGCTTGTGCAATAACAGACTTTGAAGACGCTGGCAAGTAAGGTTGGTTATGAGGGTGCTGGTATTGCGTAAGCGTAGCCTAATCCAGGCATCGTCCTGAAGTCAGCTAATACCATTTCACTAAAATCCTGATACAAATTCTTTCCCCTCTGCTCCCCTGCTCCTCTGCTCCCCTGCTTGCCTAAATGTATCAACCTTAAAGTGAAACGGTATAACCTATAGGATATTTATAAGCAAGCAGCTTTCGCATCAGATTAGTTTTTTCGCTGAATGCGCGGATGGGTAGGTGTTCGGTAAGGAGTGATGCCAAAAATGGCTAAATTGCCCTATATGCAAGAACTTGAGAGCGTAAGCATTTCTAAACCATTCTAGGAAACCATGTTTTGCACAATAATATTTTGATAAGTAATCCACAATCGTATCGGCGGTAGATGTTAAGACTCAGTATTTTCCTCTTTACGAAACACTAAATGAACGTTTGAAAAAATGAGAACTGTTCTCAAACTAAAAAACCCGGTCGTCGTGACTGGGATTTGAATGATGCGATCGCTTCCCTATTTTCAAGCGAGGATGATGAGCGATCGCATTAATAACGCTATATATTAAGTTAACTTATCATCTTATCTAGCAGTGACAAGCTGACCTGTAAAGAAGAATGACCCTCCATTTTGTCCATTACCCTGTAGTGGATTCCCTTGTAGATTATTAAACAGACGAAGCTCAATTGTCCCTTCTACTGTTTGAGTTATCGGATTAAAAGTAGCTCTATAATCATTTCTTGCAATACCGCTACCACCCTTGTTTGAGAGACTAAAGTTGAGTGCCCTACCTGTAATCGCCTTCTTCCCATTACACGCCCAAGTACCCTGAGAAGCGGTAAAGGGATCAAACTGACCCGTAACACCACCTTGGTTTGAGTCACTACTAATCAAGTTCCCTTCTTCAGTAAGAGTGATAAGCGCGCGTGAAGCAAACTTTCCTGCTTTGTCTTTAATTGTCGTGAGGTATGTACCAGCGACAAATTTACTGCAAACTTTCAGTTCAGGATTGCTATTAATTAAAGACAGTTCAGGATTGCTATTAATTAAAGACAGTTCAGGATTGCTATTAATTAAAGAGTCAGCTTTCACTTTTTGAATGTTGCAAATATCCAAAATGCTCGCTGTGGAAAGTACACCAATTGTTAATCCAAGCAAAGTTTTACAAATTTTCATGATAAACAGTAGTAAAGAATTTATGAAACTCTACTTAGAATATACAGAAACAAGAAATATTTTTGGTAAATTTTGGTTAATGCTTAATTAAAAAAGGCAATGTCTGCGACGGGCTATGACGCTCGTACCTCGCTAACGCTACGCTATCGGCGTCGCGTGTCTTGGTCAATGAGCGTAGTTTACCGGCTGCAAGCATCGCTCTATTACCAAAAACCCAGTTAAGATAACTGGGCTTTGGATGGCGTTATATTCCCCAAAGGCTATTTATAGAAGTTTTTATCTAATAGCGATTTCTGGAATTGGAATTTGACGCCGTGTATTTACCTCACGAACAAACCAATTTTATAATCTACCTCTATGAAATCTTCCACCCCAGAAATAATTCGGGCTATAACTCCCATGTTTATGGCAACTATTGGAGCTGTTATTGGTGTTGCTGTTTTAGTCTCGCCAAAAATCACTGATGCCAAATGGTCTGCTGGGCTTGGACTGGCTGGAACGGCGATCGCTGGTGCTGCTGGTCTTGCTCAGAGTAGCAAAAATGAGCCTGACTTTTCAGTGAGGAAGCAAGGAGAGAACTTGCAAGTTCAAACCCCAGGCTCTGAGCCAACTGACAGAAACTAAGTTTGTCCAATGAATGAGAGTTTGGAATGCAACGAGATTTATATTGCAATTACCTAAAATTCCTATTAACGTCAGTTCGGGTTAAGGACTCAAATTTGATTACTTGGACGAAATAATAAGGCTTTCACCCTGTCAAAACTAACGACATAATCAAGGTTTCAGTTTATCCCAAACTCAGGTTATACAAGACCAACTAAGATACTTTCGGTTGTTGCCATAGAATGAGTTTCAATTCAGAGCAGTAGCAACCCCCACTACTAATTTCTCCTTCGTGGTCAGCTAGCCAATCATAAATTAGTGCAGCTTTTGCTAATGCCACTTTTTCTGATCGATAAAGCCGAGGAGTAGGGCAGTAGGCTTGACCATTGATGTGTATAGCTGCAATTTGCCAATAATCGCTCTCTGGTACAATTTCTAAAAACCCGTTACTGTAAGGCTGGATTATTCCTATATTCATCTACAACCATCAAACTTTAAAATGAAGACCATAACAAAGTCGATACCAGCCAATTCTTCAAAGTCAAAGCTGGAATCACCAGGAAATGCAGTAGCAACTCCTGCTAATGATTGTCGGTTCGTAGTCAATGAAAATCTGAATGATTAGTCACTTTTTGGCTTGATTACGTTATTGTAAGCAAGAATGGCAAGATAAATCGGCACAAACTGGGCTAAACTACTAAAAAATTGAGTCTAAAGCCTCATCCTAAAGAATTTAAGCGAGTCAAAATTGCTATTGCAGCGATCGCAATCTCCAACTCCTGCTTTTACCGTGATGCGATCGCAAAAATGGGGAAATCACAGTTCGCCGTATAGCTGGCGACACCAAACGAAGGATTTTGAAACCTAAACTTTTAAACTTTCAGTTACCCGGAGTGACTCAAGTGTGGTTACACTACCGACATAGTAATAACTGTTGGTGGAATACCGAGCGATGTATAGAAATGCTAAAAGATTGACTGCTATTTTTCTGTTGGTTTTTCTGTTGATTGTTACTATCAACTTTGCAGTAATTGCTCAAGATAGTTCAGATGGCCCTTCTGTAAATTTTGCGCCTCAGCTATGTTCAGTGCCTGCTGGACTGAAAACTCAACAAGTCATTGCCGACGATGATCGTAACCAAGTCAAAATGGGCGATCGCATTAGGATAAAAGTTGAAGGATTATCAGCAGCGACCAGAAAAGCAACGGTTAATGCAACCAATTCATTTGATCCTCGACAATTAGTGTTGTACCTGGATGGCTATGAGCTAGAGGATGTCCACGGAGAACCAGTCATCGTCAATGTTTCGGGTAAAGATCAAAAGACAGTTCTTGAGGATGATTGGTTAGCCTTTCGACTTGAACGCACCGACTCGTCTCAAGCTGCATGGAATGCGCTTC
Organism: Nostoc sp. ChiVER01; assembly: GCF_034531155.1. NCBI lineage: Bacteria > Bacillati > Cyanobacteriota > Cyanophyceae > Nostocales > Nostocaceae > Nostoc > Nostoc sp. ChiVER01. The sequence continues at coordinate 107,007 of NZ_JAVRBS010000002.1, forward strand.
TTGGTAGAGGAAGCAAATACAGTATTAAAGTGATAGCAGGAGTAGGCTGTCCCAAAAAGATTGCAATTCCGGTGAGCGATCGCTTTCCACCTCCTCAATTAACAATAGTTCTGTTTTCGTGGCGATTTTGGCTGTGTCTACTTCTACTTATAGCTGTTGTATTAATGTTCATTAGGTATTGCCGAAACACTCTTCGTAGCTCTGGAATAGAAGGGGTTTACTCTGAAATAGAGGTGATTGGTGGACAGGAACGATTGACCACAGAAAAGGTTGATCTTAAAAAGGTTGCTCTTAAAAACGAATATCGTCAAAGTCGAATTGCTCAATTTTTTCTTGGCAGAAAAAAACTGAATAGAAATCCGTTCAGTTTATCGATCTCTCAACTTGCTTTTTGGACATTTATAATTTTTGGTTCTTACCTGATTATCTATGGCATAACAGGAGACTATACGAATATTTTGACTCAACAATCACTAATATTATTGGGAATCAATTCTGTAACTACCGTTGGTACTTCGTTAATTGATGGGCAGGGGAATGAGAAGAATAAAAAAGGTAGTCAACGCGTTTCTGAAGGTTTTTTCTACGATATATTATCGGACATTAATGGAGTCAACTTTCATCGCTTCCAAACATTTATTTGGACACTTGCGCTCGGACTATTTTTTGTTTGGGAAGTCTTTAAAAATCTGGCAATGCCGGAATTCGATGACACACTTCTTACACTACAAGGAATTAGTGCCGCAACATATCTTGGGCTTAGAGGGCAAGAGCAGCATGGTATGATTAAAGAGCCAGAATCTACATCCATAGAAGATAATTCTTCTGCACAACCGCTTCCACCAGAACAAGCTAATCCACCACAGAACGATTCATCGATTCCTGCTCCCTAACTTCTAGACGTTGAATTTTTGGTTGCCTACCTGCACTATCTTGTTATCCCTTTCTTTATGAAGCTGCGCCAAATCTCTTAATTTATTATTTCTTGGCGTACTTGGCGCTCTCGTGTTTGCGTCTACGTTCTTTATTTCTTGCACTATCCGCGCATCTTCATACAGAATTGGTATCAGATTTTAATAGCCGAGTTGAATCATCCAGTAGAGTAATTGCAGAAGCGATCGCACTTTACGAAAATCTCCTCGAACAGCAGGAAAAAGCTCACAACGAAACCCTGGAACAACGTGAGGCTGAAAAGATGTGGATTTACCAAAAGCGCCAAGAACTTGAGCAGGTACAGAATGGGCTAGAAGTCATTCTCAGTAAATGCGCCATTGTTTAATCGCCTTGCTTACAGACTTATCTTTGCTTATCGCACTTGCAAAATCGTGTATTAGTCTATGGTAATAGGACAGTAGTATTTGAGTAAATGATGCTTATAGCTGTTTTTAGTTGAGTAGGTTGGCATACTCATTTGTTATTTCGGCATACTCATTTGTTATTTCGGCATACTCATTTGTTATTTCGGCGTACCCATTTGTTATTTCGGCGTACCCATTTGTTATTTCGGCATGCTCAT